>NZ_LSMW01000014.1:0-201565 GCF_001566765.1 Pseudomonas sp. HUK17 | reverse complement strand
TGTGGGGTTTCCCCATGTGAGAGTAGGTCATCGTCAAGCGCCTAACACCCAGCACCCCCGCTCAGTTCACTCTGGCGGGGGTGTTGTCTTTGAGGCGGGAAAAATCTGGTCGGACGCCAGGGTGCTTGGGGTTGCCCTCACCCTAGCCCTCTCCCGGGGGGAGAGGGGACGGGGGCGGTGCGGCTGGGATCTTGAGGGCTACCTGACCGCCAAGGTGCGGCTTGAGGTCTGCAAGAGCACCGACAGCCCGGCTGCGCCGGGCTGTCGTGTTTAAAGCGCGGCAAGGGGCCGGTGTAGGTTGGCGCTGAGCGCAGCGAAGCCCAACGATCAGGTCTGCTGCAGGGATCAAGCGAGCTGCGGCGGGGCGTTGAGGGGGCGAGGTTGGCTTCCGGATATTGGGCTTCGCTAGGCTCAGCCCAACCTACGACAGCGTTACGCGAGCAAGAAAAAGCCCGGCGTGTGCCGGGCTTTTTGCGTTCTGGAAGGACTCAGGCGGGGTCGGGCAAGGCCAGGTCGCGTTTGACAATGTACTTCCAGTCGGCTTCGTCGATGTAGATACCGCCGGGGCCGCTGCCACCTTCGAGGTCGATGGCAACCTGGGCGCTGACCTGGGGTTTGACGCTGGCCAGGATGGGCACGAAGCCCAGTTGCTGGCTGGTCTCGATCAGGGCCTGCTGGTTGCGTTCGTCGATGTCGGCGGCTTCGTCCAGGTAGTAGGGCAAGCGGATCTTGGCGGCCTGCTCCCGGTCCATCAGGTGCAGCAACAGGTACATGTTGGTCAGCGCCTTGATGGTCATGGTGGTGCCATTGGACGCGGCGCCGTCGATGTCGGTGTGCAGGATCGGCTGGCCGCCCTGCTTGGTGATCTCGAAGGCCAACTCGAAGAGGTCCTTGAGGCCGAGCTGGTTGCCGTTGGCGGCCACCAGGCGTGCCAGGTATTCCTTGGCGTCCTCGTTCTTCTGGTCCTGGCTGCTGTCCTGGGTGAGATCGAACACCGAGAGGGTCTCGCCTTCCTCGTACTGACCCGCGCTGTGGATGATCTGGTCGATGTGCTTGAGCGCTTCCTTATTGGGCGCCAGGACAATGCGGAAGCTTTCCAGGTTGGAGACCTGCTTGCGGTTGATCTCGCGGTTGAACAGCTGCAGCTGGTGTTCCAGGTTGTCGTAGTCGCTGCGGATGTTTCTCAGGGTGCGGGCGATATCGGTGACGGCGGCGCGGCGGGCCTTGGCCAGGGTCAGGGCTTCGTCCTGGCGATGGGCATAGGCATTGACCAGCAGCTGCAGGCGACGCTCGGGGTCTTCCTCGTTATCGAACTTGGCGACACCCTTGAGGCGGACCTGGGCATAGAGCGCCTCGATCTGGGTGTCCGCGCGCTGCAGGGCCTGCCAGGTGTCCTGGTAGTCGTTGAGCAGCGGCAGCAGGTTCTCCAGGGAATCGTCCACCGCTTCCATGAAGGGCCTGCCCTGGGGCAGGTCGGTGGGCAGCAGCTGCCGGCGGCGCAGGGCGTCGGCCAGGGTGCGGTCCTTGGCTTCCAGGTCGGCCAGCTGGCGGCCGATCAGCTGCAGCTTGGCAGAGAGTTGCTGGACGCGTTCGGTGAAGGCGTCACCAGCGCGCCTCAGTTCGTCCTGGGCGGCTTCCAGCTGGGCCAGCTGTTCGAGTTTTTCGTTTTCTTCGGTGCCGAGGGTCTGGCAGCGGCGGAAATCTTCCAGGGCCTTCTGGGCATCCAGGACCTGCTGGTAGAGGGCTTCGGCCTGGGCCTTGCTGGCCTGGCGGTCAAGGCTGACGCCCTGCTGGGCCTTGAGTTGCTTGAGTTCGCGCTCCAGGCGATCTTTCTGGTCGCGCAAGGCGGCACGGTCGGCCAGGGCCTGCAGGGTGGGCGGCTCGATCCCCGAAAGGTCGAGGGACAGGCCCGGCAGTTCGAGGTGATCGCCCTGAAAACGTGCCAGGATGCCTTCGAAGGTCTTTACCCAACTGCCGTCTTCGGCCAGTTCGACGCCCTTGGGGCCGAGTGGCAGGCTGAACAACTGGCCGTTGAACAGCCGCATCAGGCGATCGACGTCGGCTTGGCTGAATTCCTCGCGCAGGCGGGCGTAGCTGTTATTGTCGGCGTGATCGAGTTGCTGACGAATACCCTTGAGGCGCTGTTCCAGTTCGCGGACGCGCTGGTCGAGGTCTTCGCTGCTGAACTGACGGGCCTGGGAGAGGGCGCCGGCCAGTTCGTCGTGGGCGTCCTTGGCCGCCAGCAGCTGGGCTTCCAAGGGTGCGGTGGAGTCCACCAGGGCGAAGCGGTGCTTGAGCTGGGCCAAGTCGGCGAGCCAGCGTTGCAGGCTGCTGATCTCGCGCTCGCGACGCATCAGCTCACTGGTACCGTCACGCTGGCTCTGCTGCAGGCCGTCCTGTTCCTGGCGATAGTGCTCGGTCTGGGCCAGCAGCTCGTCGCGATGGTCGATCGCGTAGTGCTGCCAGGTGCCGAGCAGACTGTCGAGCAGGGGCGAAAGGCGATGCAGCTTGCCTCTCAGGTGATCGCGCTGTTCGACGCCCTTGGCCAGGGCTTCCACCAGCGGGCCGGCGGCCACCAGGGACTGGTAGTCCTGCTCCATGCGGCGCACGTCGCGGAAGGCTTCCTCGCAGGCGGCGATGTAGTCGACGCTGCCGGATCTCAGGCTGTGCTCGAAGGCGTCGAGAAACAGCTGCTTGAGCTTGGCGGCGGTAATCTCGCGCATGTGCAGCAGATTGATGAACAGGGCGCGGAAGGTCTTGAGACTCTGTTCGCTGGTGGATCGGAGTGGAATCAGGGTCAGGTCCAGCGGAATGCTGGTGTGGCCGCCGACCAGCAGGCGGCGCAACTCCTCGGGTTTGACCTCGTAGGCCTTGAGGCCGGCACGCTCCAGGCTGGCGAAGAGTTCGCGCTGGCGCAGGCAGGCACCGTCGCGCTGGTAGTGGGCCAGATCAAGTTCGCCGGCATAGGCGAAGAACTGGTGACCGAAGCCGCCCCCCGGACCGCGACCGGCCACGCCGATGACGTGGGGGCCATGGGCCAGGCGCAATTCGATGAGGATGTAGCTGGTGTCGGTGGCGAAGTAGAACTTGCGCGACTGCTCGTTGCTGTACTTGCCGAAGCTCATGTCGGAGAGCCGCGCCAGGATGGGGAATTGCAGGGCGTTGATCGAGGCGCTCTTGCCGAGGTTGTTGGCGCCATAGACCGACAGCGGCTGTTCCAGCGGGAAGAGGCCGAGGCTGTAGCCGGCGGTATTGAGCAGGGCGAAGCGGCTGATGCCGTAGCGGATCATAGGTCGAACTCCCGTTCTGCGGCGATGGCGCGGGCCAGGGCGGCCTCTTCGTCATCCTCGTCGGCGCTCTCCTCGTCGCTGGCCAGGATCGGAGCCGGCAGCGGCAGGTCGCTGGCATGCAGGCCGGCGGCCAGGTCGCGGTCCTGCTGTACGGTCAGGCAGACATCCAGGAAACGGTGCATGGGCGGCAGGAAGCGGTAGGTGCCGTTGCTGTCCAGGGCGAAGCCGAGCTGGGTCAGGCGGCGCAGGATCTTTTCCTCCAGTTCTTCCTGGGTGGTCACCTCGGCCTGCAGGAAGAGATCGCGGTACTTGTCCAGCAGCGCCGGCAACTCGTGCCGACCCAGGGTGCCGCCGTCGAGCACGGCCAGGGGGTCGCGGCCCTGGTCGGCCAGGTGCTCGACCAGGATGAAGGTGAACAGCGCCAGACGCTGGGCGGTCTTGTTGACCTGGGCGCCCATTTGCTCGGGGACGAAATAGTAGAAGCCGCGTGGATCGCAGACCAGTTCGAAGCCGAGTGCGCGGAACAGGGCGCGGTACTGGTCCTGCAGCTGGCTGAGCTGGGCGTAGCTCTCGGGCTCGCTGCGGGACAGGTGATAGCCCTTGAACAACTCGCGGAAGATGGGCGCGAGCTGGGTCATTTCATTGAGATCAAGTTGCATGGGCGTCGCTCGCGAGAGATCGGGCGGTCAGGGCGTAGGAGCATAGGCTGACGCGGTGTTCGAGGGTGTCGTAGTGGCGCCGATCCAGCCGCTGGCGCTGGAAGCGCGTATCCCGGGACAGGCGCGAGAACCAGTAGAGCAGCTCGTCGGTGTCGCCGGCCGGCTCCTGTTCCAGCAGCCAGGCCATGAGGTCGGGCAGCGGCAGGGCGTCCTGGCAGAGATCGAGCATCTCGCGGGCGGTACGGGGCGCGGCCGGGCGTTCGCTGTCACGCGGGCGACTGGTCTGGCTGGGGAAGCGCGCCGGCTTGGGCTCGAAGCGGGCCAGTGCGTAGACATAGCTTTCCACCTGGGCGGTGGTGCCGAGGAAGACGCTCTGTGGCCGGCTGAACAGCGGCAAGGCGGCCTGGGGCACGGCGTCGAGACCCTTGCGGCGAATGGTGGCCAGGGCCAGGGCGGCGCCGCGGGTCACGGCGTTGTGCCGGCGTGCCTCTTCGCGCAGCGGCAAGAGCAGTTCGCGGGCGCGTCTCAGGGCCAGCTGGGCAGCGTTGTGCATCTCCAGGATGCGCGCCTGGGTGCGCAGCAGCAGGTCGTCGTCGACCAGGTGGCCTAAGCGCTGCTGTTCACCCAGCAGGTGCAGGAGGACCTGCTCGACGCGATGCACGCCGCGTTCGAAGGCGCCGTCGGCGGCCACCAGCTGGATCATCGGCTCGACGTATTCGTCCCAGGTGGCCAGCACCTCGGCATAGCGTTGGCGCAGGGGAATCTGGCGGTCGCTGGTCTTGGCGCGTTCGGCGACGCCTTCCAGGGCATGGCCATCGTTGGCGAGCTTCTTGAGGACGTCGCGCACGCGCATGTCCAGCAGGCGCAGCTGGCGAACGAGATCGGGGCCGTCGCGGTTGTCGAAGGCTTCGCGGATGTGGCCGGCGAGGCGTTCCAGGTGGCGCAGGTAGGCCTCGATTTCCAGGCACAGGCCCAAGCGGTGTTCGCGCCTGAGGTAGCCGAGGAAGTCGTGGATCTGGCCATTGAGTTCGAAGCGGTTGGGGCTCTTGGCCACCGGCACCAGGATGTCGAGGCGGATCCAGGTGTCCAGCAGGGCCGTCAGGTCGGCCGGCGTGCGCTCGGGCAACTGCTCGGCGAGGCGGGCGCGCAGTTCGGCCAGGCCCAGGGTACCGCTGTCGAAGTGGGTGCACAGCGGGTCGATGAGGTGCCAGTGTTCGGCAAGGGTACGCAGGACGCGTTTGGGGTCGATCATGGCGGGGACCGCACCAGACAAAAGCGCCATTGTACTCCAGACGCCAGAGCCTTCGATGTGACCGCGGTGGGACCGATGGGCAGGGCGGCCTTTCGATCCGGGACGATCCGGGCGACAATGCCGCCCCGCATAATCCCGCCGCGTGTCCGAAGGATCCGCCCATGTCCGACCCCGTCCCTTCCACCAGCCCCTCGCTTGCCGCCGAGGCGCGTCGTCGCGCCTATCTGCAGGCGCTGCAGCTGGATGTCTGGGTGCCGCGTACGGTATTGCCCTTCGCGGCGCCTTCGCGGCCGGAAGCCCTGTGGGTCGAGGAACCGGAGCAGGCGCCCGTCGCCGCCCGGGTGGTACGCCCGGAGCCGGTAGCCAAGGCTGCGCCAGCCGCTGCAGTAGTCGAGGCGCCGACGGCGAATCGTCCGCGCATCGAGATCCCGCGACCCAGCGCAATAAAGCCGGCTGCGGCCACGGTGGTCGAGGCGGAGCCGGAGCGCGCGTCTCCACCACTGCGCGAGCCGGCGCCGCGCTTCGCCTTGCAGCTGTTGCAGGCCGGGCGTTGCCTGTTGCTGCTGGAATTGCCCACTGGCGATACTCTGGGTTCGCGCGATCCTGCCTATCTGTTGCTGCGGGATCTGCTGCGCGCTGCTGGCCTGCCGGATACGCCACGGATCGTCAGCGAAGAACCCATTCGCTGGCCGCTGCTCAACAGCGGTCAACTCGACCAGGGGCCGGCCGCGGCCTGCGAATTCGTGCAGAGCTTCGTCTCGGGGCACCAGGAGCGCCTGGGCGAGGGCCTGGGGCTCTGGCTGATCGGCGGCGCGGCGCGGCGCTGCGGTGGCGTCGAGGATGCGCAGCTCACCGGTGTGGAACAGGACACCGCCCTGGGACCGGCCTGGCTGGTGCCAGGGCTGGATATCTTGATGGAAGAGCCGGCTGCCAAGGCCAGGCTCTGGCAAGCCATGCGCCCGCAGCGGCGCCGCTGGATGGAACAGCAATGAACGATGCGGTGAGCTTTCGGCGGATGACCGAAGCCGATCTGAACACGGTATTGAAGATCGAATATCAGGCCTTCAGCCACCCCTGGACCCGCGGCATCTTCCTGGATGCGCTCAAGTCCTACGACTGCTGGGTGATGACGGCCGGCGAGCAGCAGGTGGGGCATGGAGTGATCAACGTCATTCTCGACGAAGCTCATCTGCTCAATATCACCATCAAGCCGGAAAGCCAGGGGCGCGGTCTCGGTCTGCGCCTGCTGGAGCATCTGCTGCAGGAAGCGCGCAAGGCCAAGGCCAACGAGTGCTTTCTGGAGGTGCGCGCCAGCAATCAGTCGGCCTACCGGCTGTACGAACGCTATGGCTTCAACGAGATCGGCCGCCGGCGGGACTATTATCCCGCGGTCGGCGGCCGGGAAGATGCGCTGGTGATGGCCTGTACGCTGCTCGACTAGGCCGTCAGCGGTTTTTAGTGATCGGCGCGTTTTTCGTCCAGATCCAGACTGGTGTCACCGGCGAGGTCTTCGTCGTTGGCGTCCAGATCGGCGTAGCGGGCGTCCCGTTGGGTTTCGGCTTCGTTGGGCTCGTCGGCCTCGCCGTCCCACGCCTGGCCGTCCAGGGGATGGCTGCGACCCAATTCGGCTTCGTCCTGGCCCGAGCCGCCGCCGATGTCCGTGTCTTCGACCACGCTCAGCTCCTTGTCATTGGGCCAGGCATCGCCGTAGTCGGTCGGCGAACGGGCGCCGGTCTCGTCCAGCAGGGTTTCCGGACTGGCGTCGTCCATGGTCGGTTGATGATCCAGGGTTTCGCCACCGGTCATGCCGGCCTGGCGCACGCGCTCCTCGGGGAATTGGCCTTCATAGTCGCGCTCGTCCATTTCGTCGCCGATGCGACCACCGCGCTCGTCCTTACGCTCGCTGAAGTCGAGTTCGCGCATGTCGCCCATGCGGTCCTGGATGTCATCGATCTCTTCGGGGGTCTTGGTGATGTCGGGCTTGTTCATGGTGGTCTCCAAAGGCAGGGCTGCTAGAGCATCTCCCTGAATCCGACTACGCGTCGGCAAGGGGAATTCCTCGGCACCGCCGGAAGGTGTGAACGAACCATACGGTGACCCGGCAGTCGTACCTTCCATGATCGACCTCGACAGCCTCACCTCATCGGGCCAGCCACTGGCCTTCTTCTTCGATCTGGATGGCACCCTGGCAGAATTGCAGCCACGTCCGGAACAGGTTTTCATTCCCGCCGAAACCCTCGCCGCCCTCGAACAGCTGGCGCGCTACCATGGCGTCGCCGTGGTTTCCGGGCGCCCGCTGTCCGAGATTGATGGCTTCACGGCGCCGCTGCGGCTGGCCGCGGCTGGGGTGCATGGCGCCGAATGGCGCGATCCCCAAGGCAAGACCCATCGGGTGACCCTGGACGCTGAGATGCTGGCGCAAGTCGGTGCCCGTCTAGAAGCGGCCCTGGCCGAACATCCGGACCTGCTGCTCGAACGCAAGAGCGTGGCCTTCGCCCTGCACTATCGCCAGGCGCCGGACAAGGAAGCCCTGGTACGCGAACTGGCCGAAGGCATCGCGGCCGACCATCCCGAATTCAAGTTGCAGCCGGGCAAGTGCGTCTTCGAACTCAAGCCCGCTGCGGCGAGCAAGGGCGAAGCCATCGCCCGTTTTCTCGAACTGGAACCCTTTGCCGGCTGCCTGCCGGTGTTTCTCGGTGATGATCGCACCGATGAAGAGGGGTTCGCTGTCGTCAATGCGCGAGGCGGTCTGACCGTCAAGGTGGGGGAGGGGGAGACGGTCGCCAAGACCCGCCTGCCTTCGGTCCAAGCGGTAGCCCTCTGGCTGCAACAGCTGAGCCGCGACCTCGCGCCACATTATAAGCAAGGAGATTAGGATGAGCCGTTTAGTGGTGGTATCGAATCGGGTCGCCCCGATCGAAGAAGGTAAGGCGACCGCGGGTGGTCTGGCGGTGGGCGTGCTGGACGCCCTGCGCAAGTCGGGTGGCATCTGGTTCGGCTGGAACGGCGAGACGGTCAAGGAAAACGGGCCGGCCAAGACCCAGACCAAGGACAATATCGACTACGTAACCTTCGGCCTGACCAAGCGTGACTACGACCACTACTACCGCGGTTTTTCCAACGCCACCCTCTGGCCGATCTTCCATTACCGGATCGATCTGGCGCGCTACAACCGCGAAGAGTACGACGGCTATCGACGCGTCAACATGGCCATGGCCGAGCGCCTGAAACCCTTGCTCAAGCCCGATGACATCATCTGGGTGCACGATTACCACCTGATTCCCTTCGCCGAAGCCTGCCGCATGCTGGGCATTCGCAACCGTATCGGGTTCTTCCTGCACATTCCTTTCCCGGCGCCGGAAATCCTCACTGCGATTCCGCCGCACAACGAATTGCTCAAGACCCTGTGTTTCTATGACCTGATCGGCTTCCAGACCGATACCGACCAGCTGGCCTTCCAGGACTACATCACCCGCGAAGTACGCGGCGTGCTGGAAAAGGATGGCAGTCTGACCGCATATGGCCACAACTTCCGCGTGGGCGTCTATCCCATCGGCGTGATGCCGGACGTCATCCAGAAGCAGGCCGAGTCCTATCGCACGCGGCGCCAGTTCATCTCGCGCAGCATCGAGGGTGTGCCCTACAAGACCATCGTCAGCGTCGACCGGCTCGACTACTCCAAAGGTCTGGTGGAGCGCTTCCAGGCGTTCGAAAAGCTGCTGGAGCATTTCCCCGAGCATCATCGGGCGGTGCAGTTCGTGCAGATCGCGCCCTCGTCGCGGGCGGACGTGGTCTCCTACCAGAACATCCGCCGCCAACTGGAAAGCCATGCCGGCCATATCAACGGCCACTTCTCCGAGCTGGACTGGACACCGATCCGCTACCTGAACAAGAGTTATGACCGGCGCACGGTGATGGGGTTGTTCCGTTCTTCCGACGTGGGTCTGGTGACCCCGCTGCGAGATGGCATGAACCTGGTGGCCAAGGAGTACGTGGCGGCCCAGGATCCGGAGAATCCCGGCGTGCTGGTACTGTCGCGCTTCGCTGGCGCGGCGCGCGAGCTCAATTCCGCGCTCATCGTGAACCCCTATGACCATGTCGGCATGGCCGAGGCACTGGACCGGGCGCTGCGCATGCCGCTGGAAGAGCGCAAGTCGCGCTACGAAGACATGATGCGGGTGATTCGCAAGGCGGATCTGGCCTCCTGGCGCGACAACTTCCTGCGCGACCTCCGCGCCTTCAGCTCCAAGGCGCTGGTGCAGTCCATCGAGACCAAGGACGCGGCTAGCGAAGAGGTCGACAGCAAGCAGAAGGTCGCCCTGTAAGCTTTTCGCGGTGCGATTGAGCCCGGCTTAGGTCGGGCTTTTTCATGGGGCGAGGCTGAGGTCCGGAGTGAAAGGCCCCTCACCCTGGCCCTCTCCCGGAGGGAGAGGGGACTAAAAGCGGTGCCACGGTGGACTTTTTCGTGGGCAATAAAAAAGGGCCAGCTTACGCTGACCCTTGGAAATAGGTGGTGGCTACGCAGGGACTTGAACCCCGGACCCCAGCATTATGAATGCTATGCTCTAACCAGCTGAGCTACGTAGCCATCCGAGGCGCGCATTATTGGCAAGGCGCCGGTGGCTGTCAAGCCTTCTGCTCAAGAAATTTCTGTTTGTCGATCAAGCGTTTGCGCGGCGCTGTCTCAGCGTAACCAATGCTTGTCTACGTACTTCTGAATCTCCTGACGCATGAAGCGCCCCGACTCATCGGCGCGTTCTTCCCAGCCGAACACACAGGACGTGACGATGCCGTCGAAACCCACCTTGGCCAGCGAGGAAAAGAACAGGTCCCAGTCGATCTCGCCCTGGTACATGTTCATATGCTGATGCACGCTTACCTGGGCACCTGGCGGATTGACGATATAGCGCAGGCCTGAGGAAGCCTTGTGGTTCCAGGTATCGGCAATGTGCACGTGGCCGATCAGCGAGCCGGCATCCGCGATCATCTGGGCCATGTCGTCGCCGAAGTAGAAGGTGTGGGGCGCGCAATAAAGAAATTTGACGTTGGCGGACCCGATGCTTTTGAGCATGTCGATGGCCGGATGCAACGTCTCGCACCAGTCTTCCGGATGCGGCTCCATGTTCAGGGTGATGCCTTCGCGCTCGAAGATCGGGACCAGCTCTTCCATCGAGCGCCACCAGGCCGCTTCGCTGGACTCATGACTATGGCTGCCGCCACAGCAACTGATCTTGTGACCGCGCTCGGGCGAGGGACCACGACCGAATTCGGAATTCATGGTGTCGCAGCCTAGCTCCACCGCTACCTGGATGGCTTCCTTCCAGTAATTGACTGCGGCCTGGCGTTCGTCCTCGTGGGGACTGGCCCAGCGGTACATGGGCAGTAGCGAGGCGACCTGCAGACCATGGTCCTTGAGCGCTTTTTTGAGTTCGGCGATGCGCTCCGAATGTGCTCGCGGACGCTTCCACCAGGGTAGGAAGTCTTCCCTCGGCGAGAGCTCCAGATATTCGAAGCCGGACTCCGCTACCCGCCGACAGGTCTCCGCGAGGCTCAGGTTGCGATACATGTAGGGATCAATGGCGATCTTCATGGCATGACTCCTGGATACGATGATCTTGAAGGTGAATGGCGAGCAGTGGCATCAGCCCAGCTTGCGGAAGTAGCGTTCGAGGGATTCCAACGAGTGGCCGCGGGTCTCTGGCAGGTAGCGGAACACGAAGGTCAAGGCCACCAGTCCTAGCGCGAAGAACAGGAAGAAGGTGGTGGAGATGCTGAACCAGGCCACCAGTTGCAGGAAGAAGAAACCCACCAGGAAGTTGACCAGCCACAGTACGAAGCCGGACATGCCCAAGGCGAAGCCGCGGATGCGCATGGGGAAGATCTCCGCCAGCATCAGCCAGGTCACTGGCGAGATGGCGCCTTGCTGGAAAGCCAGAAAAGCCACGGTCAGGGAGAGAATGGCGAAGCCGCGGGTAAGGCCCGGCTCGAGGATCAGGGACAGCACTCCGATCAGCAGCAGCGAGGTGGTGGTACCGAGCAGACCGATCAGCAGCATGGGGCGGCGGTTGACCCGGCCCAACAACCAGATGCCGACGAAGGTGGCCACCACCGAGATGGCGCCATTGGCGACGTTGGCGATCAGAGCGCCCTTCGTTGCGAATCCGGAATCGGTGAGGATCTGGGTGCCGTAGTACATGATGGAGTTGACCCCGGTGATCTGCTGGGTGACGGCGATGCCCAGGCCGATGAGAAAGACGCGGCGGATCCAGGGGGTCTTGAGGTCGGCCCAGCCACCTTCACCCTGGCGGGCGTCGTCTTCGGCCTGCTGGCGAACTTCACGAGCTTCAGCTTGAGCGTGGTGCTCCTCGCGAATCTGGCGCAGGGTGCGCAACATCTCGCCGAAGCGTCCCTTGGAGGCCAGCCAGCGTGGGCTCTCCGGCACGCTGAGCATGCCGATCCACAACACGATGGCGGGAAGGGTGGCGATCACCAGCATCCAGCGCCAGGTGTGGTCGCCGTCGTAGAAATTGGCGATCAGGGCGTTGTTGGTGAAGGCCAGCAACTGACCGGTGACGATCATCAGCTCCTGACGGGTAACCAGCTGCCCGCGTAAATGCTTGGGAGCCATCTCGGCCAGGTAGACCGGCACGGTGACCGAGGCGCCGCCCACGGCAAGACCAAGCACGAAGCGGGCGAGCACCATCGTGGCGGTATTGGGCGCGAAGGTGCAGCCCAGGGTGCCCAGCATGAAGATGAACGAGAGCAGCAGAATGATGCGCCGGCGGCCATGGGCGTCGGAAAAACGTCCGCTGACGATCGAGCCCAGGGCTGCGCCGAATACCAGTGAGGAGACCACTAGGCTTTCGGTGAGCGGGGTCAGGTGCAGGTCGTTCTTGATGAAGGGCAGGGCGCCGTTGATGACGCCGGTATCGTAGCCGAACAGCAGGCCGCCAAAGGTGGCTATGGTGGTGATGACCTGGAGTTTGCGACTACTGGGGGTGGCACCGGCGGGCGATGCGGTGCCGGCCAGAGCGATCTTGCTGGTTTCCATGGAAAGAGCCTCGACGAGTCGTGAAAAGAGGGGGACTAGGCGAGAGCTGAGGGCGGCCGACCGAGCGGAAGGGCTTGGACTGACAGCGTGCAGTGAGGGGGCATGGGCATGAGGACTCCTTGTTGTTCTTGTCGACCGAGGCGCGGGAGTGATCGGCCATCGAAAGGCTTGGCCTCATCCTAGGCACAGGTCTTCGCTCATGCAATTAAAATATCGTTTATATCCTTTTAGAAAATATTTTCTAAAAAATGGACGAGGCTTCTTCGAGAGCGGAAGGTCTGCTCTGGCCCGCCCTTATCAAGCTAGTCGTCTTCTTCCTGAGTCAGCTGAATCTCATCCATCTTCAATTCCAGGCGATAGCCAAGGGCCAGGAACAGCGCCTGACAAAGGCACAGGGTGGCACTCAACGATCGGAAGGCGAAGGCGCTGCCTTCATTGACCAGTAGCAGCGCGCTGGCGCGCTTGGCCAGGGGCGAGAGGTTGCTGTCGGTGATGATCAGCGTCTTGGCCTTGTGGTGCTGGGCAATGCGCACGCATTGCTGACTTTCCTTGCCATAGGGGCTGAAGCTGATGGCGATCAGCAGGTCGCCCTGGGCGATGCTGCGCATCTGCTCGCGATAGCCGCCGCCCAGCCCGGTGATGAGGTGGATGCGCTTGTTGGTGTGCTGCAGGTTGTAGACCAGGTAATCGGCTACGGCGAAGGAGCGCCGCACCCCCACCACATAGATGTTCTCGGCATTCACCAGCAGGTCGACGGCCTTGGCGAAGGCGGCGTCGTCCAGTTCTTCGGCCAGTCGATCCAGGCCTGAGCGGGTGGCGTTGATGCACTCGCGAGCCAGATCGCCGCTGCTGGCCCGCTGGCTCTTGTTGGCGATCATGTTGCGGATGCGCTGCTGGTAGTTCTGCACCGGCGTGGTCTTGTGGGTGTAGGCCTCGCGAAACAGTGCCTGCATTTCGCTGAAGCCCTTGAAACCGAAGCGCTGGGAGAAGCGCACGATGGCTGAAGGATGGACTTCGCACTGGCTGGCAATGTCGCTGATGCGATCGACCATGACCCTGTCGCTCTGCTGGCTGACATAGGCCGCAACGCGCTTGAGCTGGCGTGGCAGGGCGTCGTAATCGCGGGTGATACAGGCCAGCAGTTGCTCGACATTGCCAGGCGGATCGGCCAGCGGAGCGCTGCTGGTAACGTCGTCGGCCAGGGAATCAGAGGGCATGGGCAATCTCACGGTGGGATTCTTATGTCGGCAACTTAACCCATTCGGCGGGTGGCGTCGAAGTCGGGTACCGGTCCAGGCGTCTTCCGGATATGGAAATTAAATTCCATAAATACTCATGTGGAATTTTTGTTGATTTGTTGGTGGCGGCGTTCTAGCCTGAGCTCACTTCAAAACGTATTCGGCCCTCGGGTACGAACGGTCGGCCGATAACAATAAGCAGGAGCCACCAATGGGTGACAATTTCTTCGCCAGTGGACGCCAGTTCGACGTGATCTGCCTCGGGCGGCTGGGCGTCGACCTCTATGCGCAGCAGATCGGCGCGCCACTGGAAGACGTCAGCAGCTTCGCCAAGTACCTGGGCGGGTCCTCCGCCAACATCGCCTTCGGCACTGCGCGCCTGGGGCTGAAGTCGGCGATGCTGACCCGGGTCGGCGATGACCATATGGGCCGTTTCCTGACCCAGACCCTGGCGCGTGAAGGCTGCGACACTCGCGGCGTTCGGGTGGATCGCGAGCGCCTGACCGCCATGGTGCTGCTGGGCATCAAGGACCGCGAGACCTTTCCCCTGGTGTTCTATCGCGAGAATTGCGCCGATATGGCGCTGGGCGTGGACGACATCGACGAGGCCTTCATCGCCAGCAGCAAGGCGCTGTTGATCACCGGTACCCACTTCTCCACCGAGGGCGTGTTCCAGGCCAGCAGCCGGGCGCTGGACTACGCCGAGCGCAATGGCGTGAAGCGGGTGCTGGACATCGATTACCGCCCCGTGCTCTGGGGGCTGACCGGCAAGGCCGATGGCGAGACCCGCTTCATCGCCAGCGCCGAGGTCAGCGCCCATGTGCAGCGCATCCTGCCGCGCTTCGACCTGGTGGTGGGCACCGAAGAGGAATTCCAGATCGCCGGGGGCAGCGAAGACCTGCTCACCGCCCTGCGCCGGGTGCGCGAGGTGACCGCGGCGACCCTGGTGGTCAAGCTCGGCGCCCAGGGCTGCACGGTGCTCCACGGCGCCATCCCGGCGCGTCTCGAGGAGGGCGAGATCCATCGCGGCATCCGCGTCGAGGTGCTCAATGTGCTGGGGGCGGGCGATGCCTTCATGTCCGGCTTCCTGCGTGGCTGGCTGACCGGTGGCGATGATGCCGAATGCTGCCGGCTGGCCAATGCCTGCGGTGGACTGGTGGTATCGCGCCATGGCTGCGCCCCGGCCATGCCGACTCTGGCCGAACTGGACTACCTCCACCACAGCCCGGTGCCCATCACCCGGCCGGACCTCGATCCCGTGCTCACTCGCCTGCACCGGGTCAGCGTCCGCCGCCGCGTCTGGCAGCCGCTGTTCATCTTCGCCTTCGATCACCGCTACCAGCTGGTGGAAAGCGCCCAGCAGATGGGGGCCGATCCGGCGCGCATTCCCCAACTCAAGCAGTTGTTCGTCCAGGCCATCGCCGAGGTCGAGCAGGCGCTGGCGTGCCAGGGCGTGGCGGCAGATGTCGGGCTGCTGGCCGACGAGCGCTTCGGTCAGGATGCGCTGAATGCCGCCACCGGCCGTGGCTGGTGGGTGGCCCGCCCGGTGGAATTACAGAATTCGCGGCCGCTGGCCTTCGAGCACGGCCGCTCGGTGGGCAGCACCCTGCTGAGCTGGCCGGACGAGCAGATCATCAAGTGCCTGGTGCAATTCCACCCCGATGACGAGCCGCTGTTGCGGCTGGAGCAGGAGGCCCAGCTCAGGGGGCTGTACCAGGCGGCCCAGGCCAGCGGTCATGAGCTCCTGCTGGAAGTCATCCCGCCGAAGAACCATGCGTCCACCCGGCCCGACGTGCTCTACCGCGCCATCAAGCGGCTGTACAACCTGGGCATCTACCCTGACTGGTGGAAGATTGAGGCCCAGCCGGCCGGTGTCTGGCAGCAACTCGACGCCCTGATCGCCGAACGCGATCCCCATTGCCAAGGCGTAGTGCTGCTGGGCCTCAACGCCCCGGCCGAGGAACTGGCCGAAGGCTTTCGTCAGGCCAGTGCCAGTACCCGCTGCCGCGGCTTTGCCGTGGGCCGGACCATCTTCGGCCAACCGAGTCGGGCTTGGCTCGCCGGTGAGATCGACGATGCCGGGCTGATCGCCCAGGTGCGCGCCACCTTCGAATTCCTGATCCAGGCCTGGCGCGCCGCTCGCGCCTGATCGCTATCCAATGAGTAGGGCTGACATGACTGCACAACAACAACAACTCAAGATCGGCATCAATCCCATCTCCTGGGCCAACGACGACCTGCCGGCCCTGGGTGGTGACACCCCGCTTTCGACCATCCTGCGCGAGGGCAAGGAAATTGGCTTCCAGGGCTTCGAGCTGGGCGGCAAGTTTCCCAGCGAGCCCAAGGCCCTGGGCGAGGTGCTGGGTCAGCACGGATTGGAGCTGGTGTCCGGCTGGTATTCCAGCGGCCTGGCGCACCGTGGTGTCGAGGCCGAGATCGAGGCGATCCGCCCACACTGCCGGCTGTTGGCCGAGAACGGCGCCAGGGTGCTGGTCTATGGCGAGGTGGCCGGGTCGATTCAGAGTCAGCGGGTGCCGCTGATCGAACGGCCGCGCTTCCACAACGACGCCGCCTGGCAGGCCTATGCCGAGAAGCTCGATCGGCTGGCCGCCTTCATCCTGAGCCAGGGCGTGCGCCTGGCCTATCACCACCACATGGGCGCCTACGTGGAATCGCCCGAGGACATCGCCCGGTTGCTGGCACTGACCTCCCCGGACGTCGGCCTGCTGTTCGATGCCGGTCACTGCTACATGGGCGGTGGCGATCCCTTGAGCGTGCTGCAGCAACACATCGACCGGGTCTGTCACGTGCACTTCAAGGACGTGCGCAAGGACGTGGTACAGCTGGCGCGCAACAACCAGTGGAGCTTTCCGGACTGCATCCTCAACGGCACCTTCACCGTGCCGGGGGATGGCGACATCGACTTCTCGGCGCTGCTCAAGGTGTTGGTGGCCGCCGGCTATTCAGGCTGGCTGGTGGTGGAAGCCGAGCAGGACCCGGCCGTGGCGCCGGCCTACGAATACGCCAAGAAAGGCTACGACCATCTGCGCCAACTGGTGGCGCAGGCCACTGCCTGAGGAGGAACTGCGATGAATCTGCTCGTCAAAGCCGACCGGAGCGCCCGCGACATCGTCAATGTCCCGGACGGTGCTCTTGACTACGTCGGCTTCGCCGCCCACCGCCTGCAACCGGGGGAATCCCTGCCGGTGGTGGCGGGTGACCTGGAAGTCTGCATCGTGCTGCTCAGCGGCGGCGCCAGTATCGAAGGCGGGCATCCGCAACTGGGCGACTTCGCCTGGCGCGGACTGGCCGGTCGCCAGAGCGTCTTCGAGGACGTCTCGCCCTATGCCGCCTACCTGCCGCCCGGCAGCGAGGCGCGGGTGACCGCCGACAGCGCCGCTGAAGTGGCCGTCTGCACCTCGCCCGGCAATCCGGCGGTGGCAGACCGGCTGCCACCGCGGCTGATCGAGCCGGCGAGCATGCAGCGATCCACCCGTGGCAAGGGCGCCAATACCCGTTATGTCTGCGACATCCTGCCGGATACGGCGGCGGCCCATTCGCTGCTGGTGGTGGAGGTGCGCACTCCATCCGGGCATTCCTCCAGCTATCCGCCCCATCGCCATGACCGCGACAACCTGCCTTCGGAAAGTCTGCTGGAGGAGTCCTACTACCACCGTATCGATCCGGGGCAGGGGTTCATCTTCCAGCGCGTCTACACCGACGAGCGCGACCTGGATCAGGCCATGGCGGTGGAAGACCACGACGTGGTGCTGGTACCGCGCGGCTATCACCCGGTCAGCGTGCCCTATGGCTATGAGTCCTATTACCTCAATGTGATGGCCGGCCCCAAGCGCGTCTGGAAATTCCACAACGATCCGCAGCACGAGTGGCTGCTGGAGCGGTAAGTCCCCCTTTATCAGCCGCACGGCGGCTCAGACACAAGGATGCAGCACATGAGCGAAACCCCCGTCATCGGGCATTACATCAACGGCGAGATCGTGGCCCAGGCCGAGCGTTTCAGCGACGTCTTCAATCCGGCCGAAGGCGTGGTTCAGGCACGGGTCGCCCAGGCTACGGCGCAGACCGTGGGGCAGGCCGTCGCGGCGGCCAAGGCGGCCTTTTCTGCCTGGTCCGAGCAATCAGCCTTGCGCCGTTCGCGCATCCTGTTCCGCTTCAAGGAGCTGCTCGACCAGCACCACGAGGAACTGGCGGCGCTGATCACCCGCGAGCACGGCAAGGTGCTGTCCGACGCCATGGGCGAGGTGACCCGCGGCATCGAGGTGGTGGAATTTGCCTGCGGCGCGCCGCACCTGGCCAAGACCAGCTACAGCGATAACATCGGTGGCGGCATCGACAACTGGAACCTGCGCCAGCCGCTGGGTGTGTGCGCCGGCATCACCCCCTTCAACTTCCCGGTGATGGTGCCGCTGTGGATGATTCCCATGGCGCTGGCCACCGGCAATACCTTCATCCTGAAGCCCTCCGAGCGCGATCCGTCCGCCAGCCTGCTGCTGGCCGAGCTGCTCAAGCAGGCCGGCTTGCCCGATGGCGTGTTCAACGTGGTCCAGGGTGACAAGGTGGCGGTCGACGCCCTCCTGCAGCATCCGGACGTGGAGGCCATTTCCTTTGTCGGCTCCACTCCCATCGCCGAATACATCCACCAGGAAGGCACCCGCCGCGGCAAGCGCGTCCAGGCCCTGGGCGGTGCCAAGAACCACATGATCGTGATGCCCGACGCCGACCTGGACCAGGCCGCCGACGCCCTGATCGGCGCCGGTTTCGGCTCGGCCGGCGAGCGCTGCATGGCCATCTCCATCGCCGTGGCGGTGGGTGAGGTGGGCGATGCCCTGATCGAGAAACTGCTGCCGCGCATCGATGCCCTGCGGGTGCGCAACGGCGTGGAAGCCGATGCCGACATGGGGCCGCTGGTGACCGGGCAGCACAAGGCCAAGGTGGAGGGCTATATCACGAAAGGTGTGGAGGAGGGTGCCAAGCTGCTGGTCGATGGCCGCAACTTCAAGGTGCCCGGCGCCGAAAACGGCTTCTTCGTTGGCGCCACCCTGTTCGATGGCGTGACTCCGGAAATGACCATTTACCAGGAAGAGATCTTCGGTCCGGTACTGGGCATCGTGCGGGTGCCGGATTTCGCCAGCGCGGTGGCCCTGATCAACGCCCACGAATTCGGCAACGGCGTCTCCTGCTTCACCCGCGACGGCGGCATCGCCCGCGCCTTCGCCCGCACCATCAAGGTGGGCATGGTCGGCATCAACGTACCCATCCCGGTGCCCATGGCCTGGCATTCCTTCGGTGGCTGGAAGCGATCGCTGTTCGGCGATCACCACGCCTATGGCGAGGAAGGCTTGCGCTTCTACACCCGCTACAAGAGCGTGATGCAGCGCTGGCCCGACAGCATCGCCAAGGGCGCCGAATTCAGCATGCCCACCGCCAAGTGACCCCAACCTCAACGCCCCTGGAGTACAAGAACAAATGAGTCAGCCGCTGCGTTTTGCCTTCAATCGAATCGTTGCCCCCTCTCTGGACCTTTCGGCGTTCATTCGCTTGACCAAGGCCATGGGCAGTGACGCCATTGAAATCCGTAACGATCTCAATGATGTGGAAATAGATGATGGCACTCCACCAGAGCGGGTTCGTGACCTTTGCCAAGCCGAGGGTATTCGCCTTCTGTCCATCAACGCCCTCTATCCCTTCGACGTCTGGAACGACGAACGCCGCGCCCAGACGCTGAAACTGGCTGCCTATGCCAAGGCCTGTGGCGCCGAGGGGCTGGTGATGTGCCCGCTCAATGACCGTACCGACAGCCGCGACGCCGCTCAGCGTGCCCGTGACCTGCGCACGGCCCTGAGCGAGTTGGCCCCCATTCTGCGCGACCACGGCATCCTCGGCTTCGTCGAACCGTTGGGTTTCGAAGAGTGCTCACTGCGCCTCAAGCGGCAGGCGGTGGAGGCCATCAAGGCGGTTGGCGGACTGGACGTGTTCCGTCTGGTGCACGACACCTTCCACCATCATCTGGCGGGCGAGACCGAGTTCTTCGCCGAGCTGACTGGCCTGGTGCACATCTCCGGCGTTGAAGATGCGGACTTGCCTCTTAATCAGATTCGCGATGCGCACCGGGTGCTGGTAGGTGAGGCGGATATTCTCGGCAACGCAGAGCAGATCAAGCACCTCCTTGACGACGGTTACCGCGGCTATCTCTCGTTCGAGCCCTTCGCTGCCAGCGTCCATGCACTCGCTGATCCGCAATCAGCCCTAGCGCAGAGCGTAGCCCTGTTGGAAAAACAGGTGGCTGGCGAAGCTGTCGCTGGGTGACGCGCCTCCCGGGTGGATAACTCCCGGGAGTCTCTAGATCGAAGAGGTGAATCCATGAGCACCCAACGTTTGACCATGGCCCAGGCCCTGGTGAAGTTCCTCGATAACCAGTATCTCAGCGTCGACGGCGTGGAAACCAAGTTCGTCGCCGGCGTCTTCACCATCTTCGGTCACGGCAACGTACTGGGCCTGGGCCAGGCGCTGGAGCAGGATGCCGGTGACCTGGTGGTGCACCAGGGGCGCAACGAGCAGGGCATGGCCCATGCCGCCACCGGTTTCGCCAAGCAGAAGCTGCGTCGGCAGATCTATGCCTGCAGCTCCTCGGTGGGTCCGGGCGCGGCCAACATGCTGACCGCCGCGGCCACCGCTACTGCCAACCGCATTCCGCTGCTGCTGTTGCCCGGTGACGTCTATGCCAGTCGCCAGCCCGATCCGGTGCTGCAGCAGATCGAGCAATTCCACGACCTGTCGATCAGCACCAACGATGCCTTCCGCGCGGTGAGCAAGTACTGGGATCGCATCAACCGGCCCGAGCAGCTGATGAGCGCGGCGATCAACGCCATGCGCGTGCTGACCGATCCGGCCGAGACCGGCGCCGTGACCCTGGCGCTGCCCCAGGATGTCCAAGGCGAGGCCTACGACTATCCCGACTACTTCTTCGCCAAGCGGGTGCACCGTCTGGATCGGCGGCCGCCGGTGGCCGCCGCCATCGAGGAGGCGGTGCAGCTGCTCAAGCGCAAGTGCAAGCCGCTGCTGATCTGCGGCGGTGGGGTGAAGTATTCCGGCGCCGCCGAGGCCCTGCAGCGTTTCGCCGAGCGCTTCGAGATGCCCTTCGCCGAGACCCAGGCCGGCAAGAGCGCCATCGTCTCCAGCCACGAACTCAATGTCGGCGGCATCGGCGAGACCGGCTGCCTGGCCGCCAACCTGCTGGCCAAGGACGCGGATCTGATCATCGGCGTGGGTACGCGCTACACCGATTTCACCACCTCCTCGAAGTGGCTCTACCAGCATCCCGAGGTGGAGTTCCTCAACCTCAACGTGGCCGCCTTCGATGCTGGCAAGCTCGACGGCCTGGCCGTGGTGGCCGATGCCCGCGAAGCCCTCAGCGCCCTGACCGAGGCCCTGGACGCTGTCGGTTATCGCGCCGACTGGGGGGCTCAAGTGGGCGAGGCCCGTGAGCAATATCGGCAGGAAATCGATCGGGTCTACGCCGCACGCTACGACGCGCCCGACTTCGTACCGGAGATCGACGACGACTTGCCGCGAGCGGTGCTGGAGGATTTCGTCCAGCTGACAGGTTCTTCGCTCACCCAGAGTCAGGTGCTCGGCCGTCTCAACGAACGGCTGGACGACGACGCCATCATCGTCGCCGCCGCCGGCAGCCTGCCCGGTGACCTGCAGCGCGCCTGGCGCAGCAAGGGGGTCAATACCTATCACCTGGAATACGGCTATTCCTGCATGGGCTACGAGATCAACGCCGCCCTGGGCGTGAAGCTGGCTGAACCCGAGCGTGAGGTCTACGCCTTGGTCGGTGACGGCTCCTACCAGATGCTGCACTCGGAACTGGCCACCTCCATCCAGGAGCGCCGCAAGATCAATGTGGTGCTGCTCGACAACATGACCTTCGGCTGCATCAACAACCTGCAGATGGAACACGGCATGGGCAGCTTCGGCACCGAGTTCCGCTTCCGCAATCCGGAGACCGGCAAGCTCGACGGTGACTTCGTGCCGGTGGACTTCGCCATGAGCGCCGCCGCCTACGGCTGCAAGACCTATCGCGTGAAGACGCTGGAAGAGCTCGATGCCGCCCTGGCCGATGCCCGCCAGCAACAGGTCTCTACCCTGATCGACATCAAGGTGCTGCCCAAGACCATGATCCACAAGTACCTGTCCTGGTGGCGCGTCGGCGGCGCCGAGGTTTCCACCAGCGAGAAGATCGCTGCCGTCTCGCAGATGCTCAAGGAGAAGATCGCCCAGGCTCGCCAGTACTGATCGCTTTCGTCCCCGGCTTTCTCACGTAACAACAATTTCAATCGGAGAACAGAAGTCATGACCTTGAACATCGGTGTTATCGGTACGGGCGCCATCGGCCGCGAACACATCCGTCGTCTCAGCCACAAGCTGCTGGGCAGTCGTGTGGTGGCGGTAACCGACATCAACCTCGAACAGGCCGTCCGGGTTGTCCAGGAGGAAGGCATTACCGCCGAGGTCTATCCAGATGGCCACGCCCTGGTCGGCGCAGCGGACGTCCAGGCGGTAGTGGTCACCTCCTGGGGCCCGACCCATGAAGAGTACGTGCTGGCCGCCATCGCCGCCGGCAAGCCGGTGTTCTGCGAAAAGCCATTGGCGGTGACCGCGGAAGGTTGCAAGCGCATCGTCGAAGCCGAGCAGGCCCATGGCAAGCGTCTGGTCCAGGTGGGCTTCATGCGTCCCTACGACGCCGGTTATCGCCAGCTCAAGGCGGTGATCGATGGCCAGCGGATCGGCGAGCCGTTGATGATCCATGCCGCACACCGCAATCCCAGCGTGGGCGAAGGCTATACCACCGACATGGCCATCACCGATACCCTGATCCACGAGATCAATGTGCTGGCCTGGCTGCTGGACGATCAGTATGTGTCGGCCCAGGTGGTTTTCCCACGCAAGACCTCACAGGCTCTGGCGCACCTCAAGGATCCCCAGGTGGTCCTGCTGGAGACGGCCAAGGGGGTACGTATCGACGTCGAGATCTTCGTCAATTGCCAGTACGGTTACGACATCCAGTGCGAGGTGGTTGGCGAGCATGGCATTGCCCGCCTGCCGGAGCCCTCCTCGGTGCAGCTGCGCAGCGACGCCAAGCTGTCCAACGAGATTCTGGTGGACTGGAAGCAGCGCTTCCTGCTGGCCTATGACGTGGAGCTGCAGGCCTTCATCGACGATCTCAAGGCCGGCCAACTGACCGGGCCGTCCTCCTGGGACGGCTACATCGCTGCGGTGACCGGCGATGCCTGCGTCAATGCCCAGCGCAGCGGCACCATCGTGCCCATCACCCTGCCGACTCGGCCAGCCTTCTACGGCTGAGTCCCGACCCCCGCTGGCGCGCTGCCTGCGGGGGTTTTTCTTTGCTGCACGAGGAGAATCGAACCATGCGTATCGGATTGGTCGGCTATGGCCTGGGTGGCCGTTTCTTTCATGCCCCCCTGATCGCCAGTACCGCAGGCGCGCGGCTGGTCGGCGTCGTCACCCGTTCCCCGCAGCGGCGTGCCGAGGTGGCTCAGGATCATCCCGGGGTGGCCTGCCACGATGACCTGGCCAGCCTGGTCGCCGCCGGGATAGATGCCCTGGTGATCTCAGCGCCGGTCGCCGAGCGCAAGGCCCTGGTTCTGGAGGCGATCCAGCACGGCATTCCCGTGGTAAGCGACAAGCCGTTCGCGCTCAACTTTCAGGATGCCCAGGACATGGTGCAGGCGGCCGAGCGTGCCGGGGTAGCTCTGACCGTCTACCAGAATCGTCGTTGGGACTCGGATGTACTCACCGTCGCTAAATTGCTACGCGAAGGTACTCTGGGCCCGGTGCGGATCTTCGAGTCGCGCATCCAGGTGGATGAGCCGCACAAGGCCGGCGCCACCAGCGGTGGTGGGCTGCTGCGCGATCTTGGCAGTCATCTGGTGGACCAGGCGCTGACGCTGTTCGGGCCGGTCACTCAGGTGTATGCCGAGGTACTTTTCCATCAGGGTGATCCCGAGCGGGACGATGAGTTCTTCATCTCCCTGCAGCACCAGGGCGGCGTGATCTCGCATCTTTCCGGCAGTTGTCTGCAGGGCTGCCCCTGGCGTCTGCGGGTAGTGGGCGAGGAGGGCGTCTACACGGTGGAGGGGCTGGATGGACAGACTCAGGCGCTGTTGCAGGGCCTTTCGCCGCGTAGCGAGAAAGGCAACTGGGGGGCTGAAGAGCATCAGCGCTGGGGTTGGCTCAGTCGGGGCGAAGAGCGTGAACGGATACCCAGCGAACGCGGTCGCTGGGACCTTTTCTATGCCAGGTGGCTGGCGACGCTGACCCAAGGCAGTGCCCCGCCGGTCTCCACCCGCGAGGCGCTGGCCTGTCAGGTCGTGCTGGATGCCGCGCGCCAGAGCGCCCTGGATGGGCAGGCAGTGAAGGTAGCGTCCGTCCCTTCGCGGCCTGACGCTCAGGCATTCGAGCAGGCGTCGTGAAGCTCGAAACAAGACCTGGATAGTTGTCTCACGTAGATTTTGAATTCTATTTTTATCTTGTTATGGAATTAAATTTCCAATAAAGTCAGATGCAGTTGCTGTAACGAGTCACCAGGGTACTGCGCACGTCAGGTGCGTCCCGACAACAATAATGACAGGTGCCGCGACATGAAGTCCTCCGCACACTCCACCCATCTTCCGCTCTTCGCCGTTCACCGCCTGCGCATTCGGCGGGATTCACGGCTGCTCGCCTTGCTGGGTCGGCTGTTCTGCCACGAGCGCCAGGGCGTGGTGCTTTGCGCCTCGCCTGGAGCAGCCGTGCTCTTCCGCTCGAGCTGACCTGGGCGGCCTGCGGCCGCCTCCCAATGCCTTATCTCGATAGCCGCGCGCCTGGCTACAGGCGCGTGGGCATCCGATCGCCAGCAAAAAGCCTTACCACCGCAATAAAACAATAACGACTGGAGCTATCTCGATGCGCATGAAAATCCGTTTTGCCACCCTGGCGCTTTCCCTGCTCGTAGCCAGCACGTCCGCCTTGGCCGATCTCAAGGTCGGCGTGAGCATGTCGCAATTCGACGACAATTGGCTGACCTACTTGCGTGAGTCCATGGCCAAGAAAGCCAAGAGCGAGCACGTCCAATTACAGTTCGAGGACGCCCGCGCCGATGTCGTCAAGCAGTTGAACCAGGTGCAGAGCTTCATCAGCCAGAAGGTGGACGCCATCATCGTCAATCCGGTCGACACCGCTGCTACTCGCAACATCACCGAGGCCGCGGTCAAGGCGGGCATCCCGCTGGTCTACGTCAACCGTCGACCGGATGAACTCAAGCTGCCTGAAGGTGTGGTCACCGTAGCCTCCAACGATCTGGAGGCCGGCACCCTGCAGATGCAGTACCTGGCGGAGAAAATGGGCGGCAAGGGCAGTGTCGTCATCATGCTGGGGGATCTGGCCAACAACTCCACGCACAACCGCACCAAGGGCGTGAAAGAGGTCCTGGCCAAGTATCCGGACATCAAGGTGGTGGAAGAGCAGTCCGCGGTCTACCTGCGCGACAAGGCCATGGACCTGATGAGCAACTGGCTGCTGGGCGGTAAGGAATTCAATGCCGTGGCCGCCAATAACGACGAGATGGCGATCGGCGCGGCCATGGCCTTGCAGCAGGCCGGCAAGGCCAAGGGCTCGGTACTGATCGGCGGCGTCGACGGTACCCCGGATGGCCTCTCGGCGATCAAGCGTGGCCTGCTCGCGGTCTCGGTGTTCCAGGATGCCAAGGGCCAGGCCAATGGCGCGGTCGAGGCAGCGATCAAGCTGGCGAAAAAGGAGAAGGTCGAGCAGAACGTCTGGGTGCCTTACCAGCTGATCACCCCTGAGAACGTCGACAGTTTTCAGCAACGTCTGAAGGACTGATAGTCCGCCTCGCTCCAGTCGCTCCAAACCCTTACGCCTTAGCCACCGCCGCGAGCACGAGTCCTGGACCCGTGCTCCGCGAGCGGCTGGGTGGCGTTTGGCTTCCGGGCCGGCAATGGCTCGCTCAAGACAGGCGCCCTGCAGTGCGCCGGTACGTTTCGCCTCATAAATAAAAAATAGAGAGAGCATGATGAACAGAGCTATCACCAGGGTCATGTTGACAGGCTTGTTGGGTGGCACCCTGCCGCTGGCGCACGGCCTGGATTTCTCTGGCTACCTGAGGGGCGGTCTGGGGACGTCCACAGGGTCGCAGTCCCAGCAGTGTTTTCAACTGCCAGGAGCGTCTTCCAAGTTTCGTCTGGGCAACGAATGCGAGCAGTTGGCCGAACTCGCCTTGTCCCACGATCTGCTCAGGCTCGACGACGGCTCGCGTCTTGGGCTCTATGGCATGGTCCAGCTATACAACGCCTATGACCATACGCCGCGCTTCGACGGCGACTTCGGCAGGACCCGTCTGGTCCAGGGCTATGCCTACTGGAACGGCGTACAGGCCCTCAACGGCGGCGCGGTCTGGGCGGGGCGCCGTTACTACAAGCGCAACTCCATCGATATCTCCGACTTCTTCTACTGGAATCAGAGTGCTACCGGTGGCGGCCTGGAAGACATCCCCATTGGGGATCTCAAATACAGCCTGGCCTTCTCCCGCAAGGACAACTTCGACCAGACACGTTATATCAGCCGCTACGATTTCAACGTGGCCGGTTTCCAGACCAACCCCAACGGCCTGCTGGAACTGGGCGCCAGCTACATCGACAAGCCATCGAACATGCAGGACGCGCACAGTGGCTGGTCGGTGACGGCCCAGCACAAGCAGCAGAACTTCCTGAATTGGGGTGGGGTGAATACGCTGGCCCTGCAATACGGCGAGGGGCCCGGGGTAGCGCTGGGTTCCACCGGTGACATCGGTACCCGACGCGACTCAGCCAGCTATCGCCTGGTGGAGTTCTTCGACTGGCAGATCGGTCCGCGCTGGGGTGGTCAGTTGCAATTCGTCTACCAGACCGACAAGCGCGATACGGGTGACCAGCACTGGTTGTCCACCGGCGGCCGGACCGTCTATGGCTTCGCCGAGCAGTGGAAGCTGGCGACCGAGCTTGGCTACGACCAGGTCCAGGCACCCGGTGGTACCCGCAAGCTGACCAAGCTGACCCTCGCGCCGACCTGGTCGCCGCGCGGGTTGACCTTCAAGAACGCCCATCCCGAGGTTCGCTTCTACGTGACCTATGCCAAGTGGAATCGCGCAGCCCAGGACGCGGCCAACCTGCTGGCGGCGGGATCGGCGCTTTCCGATACCGGCAGCTTCGGTTCCTCGCTGGATGGCGCCAATCTCGGCGTACAACTCGAGCATTCCTGGTAGACCAGGGTACGACCGGTCAATGCCAGCTATTAAAATTCCAAACTCTATTGATATGGAATTTTTTTTCTAATAGATTGCGAGTCATTGACCGCCAAGGCGGGCACGGGTCGCCGTGTACCGCCGCTCCAACAATAAGTAGGTGATGTCGATGTTTCAGAGCCCCGCTGCCCGTCCGTCCATTTTCCGTCGTCTGCTACTCGCCCTGGTCCTGGCCTCGCTGCCAGGTCTATCCCTGGCGGAGCTGCGCATCGGCGTTACCGTCGGCAATCTCGACAATTACATCGCCTACCTGGTCCGCGCCATGCAGGACCGTGCCAAACAGGTAGAGGGCGGCGCCACCCTGCAGGTGGAAGACTCTGCTAGCGATGTGGTCCGTCAACTTGGCCATGTCGAGAACTTCATCGCCCAGAAGGTCGATGTGCTCATCGTCAATCCAGCCGATACCGCGGCTACCCGCAAGATCACCCAGCGTGCCACTGCCGCCGGCATCCCTTTGGTCTACCTCAACAGCCGCCCGGAAGTGGAGAGCTTCCCGGCCGGGGTGGTGTTCGTGGGCACCGACGAGCGCGCCATCGGCCAGCTGCAGATGGAGTATCTGGCCAAGCAGATGGGCGGCAAGGGCCACCTCGCCATCCTTCTCGGCCGCCTGGCCCATGACGACACCCGCAAGCGTACGGCCGGCGTCAAGGACGTACTGGCCAAGTACCCGGATATCAAGGTGGTGGAGGAGCAGTCCGGCGACTGGCAGCGCGAGAAGGGGCTGGACCTGATGAACAACTGGCTGCTGGGCGGACGCGAGATCGACGCCGTGGCGGCCAACAACGACGAGATGGGCATTGGCGCGGCCATGGCCCTGCAGCGCGCCGGTCGCCGGGACATTCCCGTGGGCGGTATCGACGGCACTCCCGATGGCCTCGCCGCCATCGCGCGCAAGCAGCTGGCCGTGACGGTGCTGCGTGATCCGGTGGCCATGGGCAACGGCGCCGTGGACGCTGCCGTCAAGCTGGCCCAGCACCAGGCGCTGCAGGGTGATCTCTGGATCCCGGTGCATCTCGTCACCCCGGACAACTATCAGCAGTTCCAGCGTCAATGACCTAAACCGCCGGCCGGCTCAGCACGGCCGGCGAGGAGATCGTGATCATGCTCAGTCCTGCCACCCCTGCGGCTGTAATTCCGCTATCGGCCACGGCCGCGCCCAGCGAATACCTGCTGGAAATCGTCGATGTCACCAAGGAGTTTCCCGGCGTCAAGGCGCTGTCCCACGTGCAGTTGCGGGTGCGTCCCGGCACCGTGCTGGCGCTGATGGGCGAGAACGGCGCGGGCAAGTCGACGCTGATGAAGATCATCGCTGGCATCTACCAGCCCGATGCCGGCGAAGTGCGGTTGCGCGGCGTGCCGGTGCGCTTCGAGACACCGTTGCAGGCGCTGCAGTCGGGGATCGCCATGATCCACCAGGAACTCAACCTGATGCCCTTCATGACCGTTGCCGAGAACATCTGGCTGGGTCGCGAACCACTCAATGCCCTGCACCTGGTGGACCACGGCAAGATGCGTCACCAGACCCAGGCATTGCTGGACCGGCTGCGCATCGCCCTGGATCCGGAAGACAGCGTGGGCAGCCTGTCCATCGCCGGACGGCAGATGGTGGAGATCGCCAAGGCGGTGTCCTACGACAGCGATGTGCTGATCATGGACGAACCCACCTCGGCCATCACCGAGACCGAAGTGGCGCACCTGTTTTCCATCATCGCCGACCTCAAGGCCCAGGGTAAGGGCATCGTCTACATCACCCACAAGATGGACGAGGTGTTCCAGATCGCCGACGAGGTCGCGGTGTTCCGCGATGGCCAATACATCGGCCTGCAGCGCGCCGACAGCATGAACGGCGACGGCCTGATCGCCATGATGGTGGGGCGCGAACTGACCCAGCTGTTCCCGGAGCGCACCGCGCCGCGCGCCGAGGTGCTGCTGTCGGTGCGCGACCTGGCGCTGGATGGGGTGTTCTCCGGCGTCTCCTTCGACCTGCGCGCCGGCGAGGTGCTGGGCATCGCCGGGCTGATGGGCTCGGGGCGCACCAATGTCGCCGAGACGCTGTTCGGCGTAACCCCGGCCACCGCTGGCGAAATCCGCATCGACGGCCAGTCGGTGCGTATGAACGATCCCTGTCTCGCCATCCAGAAAGGGCTGGCGCTGCTGACCGAAGACCGTAAGGACACCGGCATCTTTCCCTGCCTGTCGGTGGGGGAAAACATGGAGGTGGCGGTGCTGAAGGGTTTCGCCAGCGGCGGCTTCGTGCAGCAGCAGCGCCTCGACCAGCTCTGCGAGGAGATGCGCCAGCAGCTGCGGGTGAAGACGCCCTCGCTGGACCAGTGCATCGCCAATCTCTCCGGCGGCAACCAGCAGAAGGCGCTGATCGCCCGCTGGCTGATGACCCGCCCGCGCATCCTCATCCTCGACGAGCCCACCCGCGGCATCGACGTCGGCGCCAAGGCCGAGATCTACCGGCTGATCGCCAAGCTGGCGGCCGAGGGCCTGGCGGTGATCATGATTTCTTCCGAACTGCCCGAGGTCCTGGGCATGAGCGATCGGGTGATGGTGATGCACGAAGGCACCGTCACCGGCTTTCTCGATCGCGGCGAAGCCACCCAGGAGCGGGTCATGCACCTGGCCTCGGGTAATCCCGTACTGCACTAGCGCGCGCCATGCGCGGCGGGTGCCTACCCGCCGCCTCCGGCCTACAACGAGGTAGAACAAGATGAGTGCCCTCCTGGACAAGAAAACCGCCGAGCTACCCACCGCGCGCCCGCGGCGCCGCATCCCCACCGAGCTGGGCATCCTGCTGGTGCTGCTGGGCATCGGCCTGGCCTTCGAGGCCTTCGGCTGGGTCCTGCGCGACCAGAGCTTTCTGCTGAACTCCCAGCGCCTGGTGCTGATGATCCTGCAGGTCTCGATCATCGGCCTGCTGGCCATCGCCGTGACTCAGGTGATCATCACCACCGGCATCGACCTCTCCTCCGGCTCGGTGCTGGCGCTGTCGGCCATGGTGGCGGCGAGTCTGGCCCAGACCTCGGACTTCGGCCGCGCGGTGTTTCCCTCGCTGACCGACCTGCCGGTCTGGGTGCCGGTCATGGCCGGCCTCGGAGTGGGGCTGCTGGCCGGCGCCATCAACGGCAGCATTATCGCCGTCACCGGTATTCCGCCCTTCATCGCCACCCTCGGCATGATGGTCTCGGCCCGCGGTCTGGCGCGCTACTACACCGAAGGCCAGCCGATCAGCATGCTGTCCGACAACTACACCGCCATCGGCGCCGGGGCCATGCCGGTGATCATCTTCCTGGTGGTGGCGGTGATCTTCCACATCGCCCTGCGCTACACCAAGTACGGCAAGTACACCTATGCCATCGGCGGCAACATGCAGGCCGCGCGCATCTCCGGCATCAACGTCAAGAAGCACCTGATCATCGTCTACAGCATCGCCGGACTGCTGGCGGGCCTGGCCGGCGTCGTGGCCTCGGCCCGCGCTGCCACCGGCCAGGCGGGCATGGGCATGTCCTACGAACTGGACGCCATCGCCGCGGCGGTGATCGGCGGCACCAGCCTGGCGGGCGGGGTAGGACGCATCACCGGCACCGTGATCGGCGCCCTGATCCTCGGCACCATGGCCAGCGGCTTTACCTTCCTCGGGGTGGACGCCTACGTCCAGGACATCATCAAGGGCTTGATCATCGTGGTCGCCGTGGTCATCGACCAGTACCGCAACAAGCGCAAAACCAAGCGCTAGGGCTGGCGCCTTCCCCTCTCCCTGGGAGAGGGCCGGAGGTGAGGGCCGAGCCCGCACCCGATTGCTCTTCCCCCTCTCCGCTGGTAGAGGACCGGGGTGAGGGCGAGCCAGCACCCGATTGCTCTTCCCCCTCTCCCGCTGGGAGAGGGCCGGGGTGAGAGGCCGAGTCACACCTGACCGCTTTTCCCCTTCTCCCCTTGGGAGAGGGCCGGGGTGAGGGCGCCCCCACCCCTAAGCCATCCCTTTCACCCGGTCGGCTACTGGCTTGGCCGGCCGGGTCTTTCTACACCCCTGACGGAGAACGACATGCGCGACAGCGGCATCGGTCTGATCGGCACCGGCTTCATGGGGCATGCCCACGCCCAGGCCTTCCATCACGCGGCCAGCAGCTTCGCGCTCCCGGTCCGCCCGCGGTTGGTGGCCCTGGCCGATGCCGATCCGGAGCGCGCCGCTCGCTGCGCCGACGCCTGGGGCTTCACCCGCAGTTGCGACTGGGAGCGCCTGATCGCCGATCCCCAGGTCGAGCTGGTGGCCATCACCACCCCCAATCTGCTGCACGCACCCATGGCCCTGGCCGCCCTTGCGGCCGGCAAGGCGGTCTACTGCGAAAAGCCCCTGGCGGTGAGCCTGGAGGAGGCGGCGCAGATGCGCGACGCCGCGCGCCAGGCCGGGGTGGTCAATCGGGTCGGCTACAACTACCTGCAGAATCCCATGCTCAAGCAGGCGCGCGAGCTGATCGAAAGCGGAGAACTGGGCGAGATCGTCAGCTTCAGCGGCGAATTCAGCGAAGACTTCATGGGCGATCCCCAGGGGCCCTTCACCTGGCGCTGCGAAACCCGCCAGGCCGGCGGCGCCCTGGCCGATCTGGGCAGCCATATCCTGTCACTGGCGCGCTTCCTGCTCGGCCCGGTGGCGGCGCTCTGCGCCGATCTGCACACCGCCCATGGCCAGCGGCCCCATCAGGGTGGCCCCCGGGCGGTGGAGATCGACGACCAGGCCCATCTGCTGCTGCGTTTCGCCAATGGCGCCCGCGGCACCCTGACCACTAGTTGGCTCAAGCACGGGCGCAAGAATCGCCTGGCCTTCGAGGTCTGCGGCACCCGCGGCACCCTCAGCTTCGACCAGGAGCGCCTCAACGAACTGCGCCTCTACCAGGTCGGCGACCGTCCGGGCCTGGCCGGTTTCCGTACCCTGCTGGCCGGTCCGCACCTGCCGGACTACGCCGCCTTCTGCCCGGCGCCCGGCCACCAGCTCGGCTACAACGAGCTCAAGACCCTGGAGGTCCGCTCGCTGCTGGAAGCCCTGGGCGGCAACCCCGGGCATACCGGTGTCGACTTCCAGGAGGCCTGGGAAGTGGAGCGCCTGGCCCAGGCCGCGCGGCAATCGGCCCAGGAGGAGCGCTGGGTCAGACTCTAGTCTGGGGTAGGATGCTGGGATCATCCCGCGTGAGGATTGTCCCTTTTCCATGACCACACTCTCCGGCGACGGCCTCACCCCGGTCCGGCGCATGAAGCTCATCGCGCTGCTGCTGCTGTTCCTGGCGGCGGCGCTCTACTGCCTGGCCACCGCCCTGGAGGCCCGCCACCCGGCCTGGGGCTACGCCGCCGCCTTCGCCGAGGCGGCCATGGTCGGGGCCATCGCCGACTGGTTCGCGGTGACCGCGCTGTTCCGCCATCCGCTGGGCCTGCCGATTCCCCATACCGCCATCATCCCGCGCAACAAGGCCGGGGTCGGGCGCAAGCTGTCGGACTTCATCTGCCTGCACTTCCTCGCCACGCCCCAGGTGCTGGCCAAGCTGGAAGAACTGGACGCGGCCGGACGCCTGGCCGGCTGGTTGCGCCAGCCGGACAACGCCGCCGCGGTGGCCAGCCAGGCCACTGGTGTCGCCCGCTACTCCCTGGAAGCCCTGCGCGAGGTGCGGGTGCAGGCCTTCATCCGCCGGGTGGCGGTGGAGCGGCTGCAACGCCTGGACGTGGCGGCGCTGTCCGGCGAATTGCTCGACATGCTGACCGCCGACGACCGTCACCAGGCGGTGCTCGACGAGGTGCTGCAGGAGATCGACCGGCTGTTGCAGGACGAGGACACCCAGGCGCTGATCGCCCGCACCATCGGCGGCGAGTTGCGCACCCTCAAGTACCTGGGGCTGGACGAGCGGGTCGGGCGCTGGTCGGCGATCAAGGTGGTGCAGGCGGTGTCGCGCCTGATCGGCGAGATCAGCCACGACCGCGAACACGAGTTACGCCGTCACTTCGATGGCTATCTGGTCGGCTTCATCGAGCGCCTCAAAGAGGACCCGGCCTTTCGCCTGCGCGGCGAGCAACTACGTGATCGACTGCTTGCGCATCCGGCGCTGGCCGGCTATCTGCAGGAGCTGTGGGACGAACTGGTGAACTGGCTGCAGGCCGATCTCGCCGCTCCGGATTCGCGCATCCGCCGCCGCCTGGGCCGGCTGCTGGCCGAGCTGGGCGAGACCCTGAGTCGCGACGAAGCCATGCGGCGCTGGATCAACGAGCAGCTGATGGCGGTGGCACCGCCCTTCATCGACCGCAACCGCCAGCGCATCGGCGACTACATCGCCGCCCGCGTGGCCGCCTGGGATACCGGCGAACTGGTCCAGCAACTGGAGCAGAGCGTCGGCAAGGACCTGCAATTCATCCGCATCAACGGCACTCTGGTGGGCGGCCTGGTGGGACTGGTGCTGCATGCCCTAACGCAGTGGTTCGGGCCGGGGTAGGGCGCAAGAGTGCATCGCGACCAAGGCCGCGATAGACCGTAGGTTGGGTTGAGACAGTTCCATCGTCGAAGCCCAACATTGGCGGCCCCGAGGCGATGTTGGGCTTCGCTGCGCTCAGCCCAACCTACCGCGGCCCGTAGGAGCGGCCGCATCGTCGGACCGCCATGGCCGCAATTGACTCCTCCTCTCCCTCCGGGAGAGGGCCTGGGTGAGGACAAGCCTTGACGCCAAACGCCAAGGCCCCCTCCACCCATCACCCCACCCGCACCCAGGCGGCGCCGCGCGGACTAAAGCCCATAGTCCCTGTCCCGAGCGCCCCATGTATCGAATCGGCTTTGCCTGCATGTACCGTCATCCCGAGCGCAGTCTGTCGCTCAAGGCACTGGAGCAGGTCGAGCGGGCCTTCAACACCCGCACCACCACCCTGCGCTGGCTGGGCAGCGTCGAGCGCGCCGCCGCCGAGGCCAAGTTGCTGGACGTGGTCACTCACAACCTGGATGCCCAGCTGAGATTCGTCGAGCACGTCGCCGACCTGCCGGACAATCTGCGCATGCTGCGCCTGAGCAGCGATCTGCTGCCCTTCTACAGCCACGCCGAATTCGCCTACTTCTATCGTTCCCAGGAGTTGCAGGCGCTGCTGGCCGATCGCTTCGGTCGGCTGGGCGAGCTGGCCCGCCGCCGCGATGTGCGGCTGTCGCTGCATCCCGGGCAATTCTGCGTGCTGGGCTCGGATCGCCCCGAGGTGGTGGAGAACAGCCTGAAGGAGTTCGAGTACCACGCCGACATGATCCGGCTGATGGGCTACGGCCAGAAATTCCAGGACTTCAAGTGCAATGTGCACATCGCCGGCCGCCTGGGCGTGCCTGGCATCCGCGCGATCTGGCCGCGACTCTCCACCGAGGCACGCAACTGCATCACCTTCGAGAACGATGAAAAGACCTACGGTGTCGACGACTGCCTGCAGCTGGCCGATCTTGCTCCGGTGGTACTGGACATCCACCACTGCTGGATCCACGAAGAGGCCTACATCGACCCCTGGGAGCCGCGCGTGGAGCGTATCCTCGACAGCTGGCGCGGGGTGCGTCCGGCCATGCACTACTCCCAGCCGCCGGAAGCCCTGATGGAAATGGGCGTCTCGCCCACCGAGCGGATCGACATCAAGTTTTTGCTGCAGCAGATCAGCAAGCGGGTGCTCTATGCCCACAGCGACATGATGTGGAACGACTGGTGCAACCGCTACGCCTGCCAGTTCCTCGACCGCTTCGACATCATGTTCGAGGCCAAGCACAAGAACGTCACGGTGCGGCATTTCTATGACCGCTACCTGGGCGGCGACGGCAGTCTGCCGCCGGCGGATCACGGCATTCTTTCGTAGGTTGGGCTGAGACGGCTCCATCGTCGAAGCCCAACGGGGGTGCTCGACCTTGGCACTGCTGGGCTTCGCTGCGCTCAACCCAACCTACTGTCTCGTCACGTAGGTTGGGTTGGGACGGCTCTATCGTCGAAGGCCAACGGGGGTGTTCGACCTTGGCACTGTTGGGCTTCGCTGCGCTCAACCCAACCTACGAAAACGGCTCTCACTGCAACATGCCGCAACGAGCCTGGCGGGCGACAGGCTGGAAGAGCCGCTTAACTCAAGGGTCATCCTTTCGAAACGATCGTCGCGAGGCCCGCCATGCCGACCCGTCGCCATTTCCTGCAGACCACCACCGCCCTGGCCGCCGCCGTGACCGCCGCACCCTGGCTATGGCAGAGCGTCCAGGCCGCCGAGCCGCTGCTGACCCGCAAGATCCCCCGCAGTGGCGAGGCCCTGCCCGTCATCGGTCTCGGTACCTCGGGCAATCTCGATGTCGACTTGAACGACGCCGCTCTGGTGCCGCTGCAGGAGGTGCTCAAGGCGCTGCTCGACGGCGGCGGCACCCTCATCGACACCGCGCCCAGCTATGGCAACTCCGAACGGGTGGCCGGCGAGCTGGTGAAGCGGGCCCAGGCCCGGGAGCGGGTCTTTCTCGCCACCAAGGTATCGGCTACCGGCCGCGAGCGCGGCGCGGCGCAACTGGCCGCCAGCTTCAAGGCCCTGCAGACCGATCGCCTGGACCTGGTCCAGGTGCACAACCTGCAGGACACCGCCAACCAGCTGGCCCTACTGCGCGAACAGCAGCAGGCCGGCAGGGTGCGCTATGTCGGCGTCACTCACTATCGCGAGGCGGCACTGGGCGATCTGCTGGCCACGTTGAAGCAGGAAAAGGTCGACTTCGTGCAGTTCAACTATTCGGTGGGGGAGCGCGAGGCGGAAAAGCGCCTGCTGCCCTATTGCCGCGACCAGGGCATCGCCGTGCTGATCAATCGGCCCTTCCAACGCGGCAATCTGCTCTCCGGCACCCGCGGTAAACCCTTGCCGCCGCTGGCTACCGAACTGGGCGCGACCAGTTGGGCACAGCTGCTGCTCAAGTTCATCCTCGCCGACCCGGCGGTGACCGCGGTGATTCCCGCCACCAGCAATCCGCGCTACATGGTCGACAATCTCCAGGCCGGTCGCGGTCGTCTGCCGGATGCGCGCCAGCGTGAGGCCATCGCCGGGCTGTTCGCCTAGATGAAGGACTGGCTCGGTCGCGTCCTCGACGCCCGCGCCGGTGAGTCGTCCGCGGCCCTGGCCGGCTTCGCGCTGTTTCTCTGCCTGTTCGCCGGCTACTTCATGCTGCGGCCGATCCGCGAGGCCATGGGCATCGCCGGTGGCGTGGAGAATCTGCAGTGGCTGTTCACCGCCACCTTCCTGGTGATGCTGCTCGCCGTGCCACTGTTCGCCTGGCTCAATTCGCGGGTGGCGCGGATTCGCTTCGTCGACTGGGTCTACGGCTTCTTCGCCCTCAACCTGCTGGCCTTCGCCGCCTGCTTCGCCAGCTTAGGTGATAGCGTCTGGCTGGCGCGTACCTTCTATGTCTGGATCTCGGTCTACAACCTCTTCGTGGTCTCGGTGGCCTGGAGTCTGATGGCCGATGTCTTCGACGGCGCTCAGGCGCGGCGGCTGTTCGCCTTCATCGCCGCTGGGGCCAGTGTGGGTGGGCTGCTCGGCCCGGTATTGGCCGCCGTCCTGGCCCCGCTGATCGGCGAGGCGGGCCTCGCGCTGCTGGCCGCGGCGTTGCTGCTCTTGGCGCTCAGGCTCAAGGCCTATCTGATGGGCTGGCGCGAGACCCGGGGCGCCGGACGCCCGGGGGCGCCACCGACCGAAAGCCCGCGCCGCCCGGTGGCCGGTAATCCCTTCAGCGGTCTGACCCGGGTGCTGGCCTCGCCCTATCTGCTGGCGGTGAGCGCCTTCGTCATCCTGCTGGCCACGGTCAGCACCTTTCTCTACTTCGAGCAGGCGCGGCTGGTGGCCGAGCTGTTTCCCGATCGCGCCCGTCAGGTGCAGGTGTTCGGCCTGCTGGATTTCGTGGTCCAGGCCGGCGCCCTGGTCAGCCAGGTGCTGATCACCGGTCGCCTGGCCCAGCGGCTCGGGGTACGGGTGCTGTTGGCTGGGGTGCCGCTGCTGATGTGTATCGGCTTCCTCGGACTGGCGCTGCTGCCCACCTTCGCCATGCTGGCCGGGCTGATGATCGTCAGGCGGATCGGTGAATACGCCTTCATCCGCCCGGGGCGCGAGATGCTCTTCGCGCCGCTGGACGCCGAGACTCAGTACAAGGCCAAGAACTTCATCGACACCGTGGTCTATCGCGCCGGTGACGCCGCCAGCGGCTGGGCCAAGAGTCTGCTGGATCTGCTCGGCCACGGCGCCTGGCTGCCGGCCCTCGTCGGTGCCGGTTGCGCGGCGCTCTGGGCCTGCCTGGGTTTCTATCTGGGCCGCCGCGCAGATCAGGCAGCCCTGGCGGACGAAGCGGAGCGGCGCTGAATGCCGGCTGAATCGTTGTAGCCGGAAACAACCCGGGGCTCCGAGGGGCGACCGACGGGGTGCTAAGGTAGGCCCTTCTCCTTGCCTCTGGGCCCTCCATGTTCCGCTCCCGCGCCATGATGTATCTGGTTCTCTTCGCCCTGCATCTGTTCATCGGCCTCAGCGTCATCGGCGATCTCGGGCTGTCGCCCGCTGCGCAGCTGCCGTTCTGGATCTTGCTGCTGCTGTCCTTCGTCCTGGTGCCCCTGGGCTTTCGCTCACGGGACATGAACTCGCGCTTGCTGGCCTGGGCCGCGCTGATCGCCATGGGCGTGTTCTCCAGCCTGGCGGTGTTCAGTCTGCTGCGCGGGCTGGTGGTGGCGCTCGCCAGCCTCGTCGGGCAACCGCTGGACGCCGCCTGGCGTACCGGCAGTGCCTGGGCGGTGCTGGGTCTGGTGCTGCTGGTGGCCCTGCGCAGCGTCTACAACGCCCGCCGCACGGCCAGGGTCAAGGACGTGGAACTGGCCCTGCCGACGCTGCCTGCCGGCCTGGACGGGCTGCGTATCGTCCAGCTCAGTGACCTGCACATCGGCCCCACCATCAAGGCCGGCTACCTGCAGCGCATCGTCGACCGGGTCAACGGCCTGGACGCCGATCTGGTGGCCATCACCGGCGACCTGGTGGATGGCAGCGTGGCCGAGTTGCAGCACGAATTCCTGCCGCTGCAAGGACTCAAGGCGCGCCTGGGCACCTATGCCATCACCGGCAACCACGAATACTATTCCGGCGCCGAGGCCTGGGTGCGCGCCTGGCGCGAGCAGGGCCTGACCCTGCTGCTCGACGAGCATGTGGTACTGCAGCACCAGGGCACGCCCTTCGTGCTGGCCGGCATCACCGACTACTCGGCGCCGCTCTATGTGCCCAGCCACCGCAGCGACGCCGCGGCTGCCTTCGCCGGTGCCCCGGAAGGACTATTCCGCCTGCTGCTGGCCCACCAGCCGCGCTCGGCGCCCAAGGCCGAAGCGGCCGGTGCCGATGTGCAGCTCTCCGGCCACACCCACGGCGGCCAGTTCTGGCCCTGGATGCACTTCGTGCGCCTGCAGCAACCCTGGGTGGCCGGCATCCACCGCCTGGGTCGGCTGACCGTCTACATCAGCCGCGGCACCGGCTACTGGGGGACACCACTGAGATTTGGCGCGCCAAGCGAGATCACCCTGATCAGGTTGCGAAAGGGGTAGCGGCAGGAGAAACGTCAGCAACGGCATTGAGTTCGCCAAGAGTCCCGCACCAGAGGCCCTGCGTTCGGCCAAGCCTCAGTGGAAACCATAAAAAGACAGATAGATGGCCTTTTGCCAGTGCTTGTCCCTTCGAGACAGTTCTCTATCCTCGTCCCTACCTTGACCCGGACGCCCCGGCACCCAAGGACAAACTGCAACACGGATAAGGATGTATCGCCATGACGAGGACAGTGGCTTTCTTGCTGGTCCCCGAGGTGCTGATGCTGGATTTCGCCGGGCCGGTGGAGGTGTTTTCCATCGCCAATCGCTATCTGCCCACGGCCGACCACTATCGCATCGTGACCATCGCCGCGGGGCGGCGGCGGACCCTGCGTTGTTCCAATGGCATGACGATACGCACGGAGCTCACCACCCAACAGCCGCCGGGGAGCTATGACCTGCTGCTGGTGCCCGGTGGGCCGGGGGCCTACCTGGAGCCCCATCCGGACGTCGCGGCCTGGCTGCGGCAGGTGCCCGCGCAGTGCACCCGCTACGGAGCGGTCTGCACCGGCACCTTCCTGCTCGGCAGCGCCGGTCTGCTCGACGGCCGACGGGTCACCACCCACTGGAATTATCGCGAGCGACTGGCGCGACGCTTTCCCCGCGCCCAGGTGACCGCCGATGACATCTACCTGAGCGATGGCCCGCTGCTGAGCTCGGCTGGGGTCACCGCCGGTATCGACCTGGCGTTGGCCCTGGTGGCCGAGGACCATGGCAAGGTCATCGCCCGGGAGGTGGCCAAGGTGCTGGTGGTGGTGACCCAGCGGCAGGGCAAGCAGGCGCAGTTCAGCCCGCTGCTCGACGAGCCGGAAGCCACCACCGCCATCAACCGGGTGCAGCACCATGTGCTGGCCAATATCGACCAGGCCTATTCGATCAGCCGGCTCGCCGAGCTGGCGACCATGGGTACCCGCAACTTCGCCCGGGTGTTCAAGCGCGACACCGGCATGACGCCCCTGGAGTTCGTGCTCAGGGCGCGCATCGATCATGCACGCGAATTGCTGGAGACCAGTGAGCTGCCGCTGAAGACGGTGGCCTTTCGTAGCGGCTTCGCCAGCGACCGCTGCATGCGCGCCGCCTTCCAGAGCCATCTGGGGCTGACTCCGGCGCAATACCGTTACCAATTCAGCTGAAATCGACCTCTGATGGCGGTATCACGCCCATCGATGGCAGCTTCTGGCCGTATATCGTCATACGGCTTTCCTGGGTAGCAGCCAGAATGGTCGTACCTATCGGCAAGGAGAGGCGCACACCGTCGAGGGACTGCGGAGTCTGGTGCCCGCAGAACCCGAGGCAAGGTGGCGCGACACGGTCATGCAAGAGCTCAAGTCCCTGGAAGACGCCAGTGCCTTCCGCTTCTGCGGCCTGGTCCTGGATGCACGTCGGCGCCTGCTGCTGGATGGCGAGCGTGTGCTGCCCCTCGGCGGACGGGCCCTGGACATCCTGCGGGTGCTGCTGCAACACCCCGGCGAACTGGTCGGCAAGCAGACCCTGATGGCCCGGGTCTGGCCTGGCGCGGTCGTCGAGGACATCAACCTGCGGGTGCACATCTCGGCCCTGCGCCGGGTACTGCGCCCCTACAGCGATCGGGATCCCATCCTCAGCGCCCGGCATCGCGGCTACGGCTTCGCCCTGGCGGTGGAGCGCCTGAGCGAGGAAGACCTCGCGCCGCTGGCCGAGACGCCACTGCCCCTGACGCCCCTGGAGGGGCGCGAGACCAGCCTGGTCGAACTACGCCGCTTGCTCGCGCAACGCCGTCTGGTGTCGGTGGTGGGTACCGGCGGTGTCGGCAAGTCGCTGCTGGTCCAGCATCTGCTGCCTGCGCTGGCGGAAGACGTTGCCGACGGGATACAGAGTCTCGATCTCGCGGCACTGGGCCACATGATGGCGCTGGTGGATCGGCTCGCCAGCGACCTGGGACTCGCCAGTGGCAGTGGTTTGCCGGCGCTGCAGGAAGCCCTGGCCACGCGGCGCCTGCTGCTGGTGCTGGACAATGCCGAGCGGCTGATCGAACCCGCGGCCTGGCTGGTGGAAAACCTGCTGCAAGGCTGTCCGCAGCTCAGGGTGCTGGTCACCAGTCGCGAGGCCTTGCGGGTGGAAGGGGAGGCCGTGTTGCGCCTGGCGCCGCTGCCGGTCGTGAATCCACCCACACGGCGGCTGCGCGAGGCCATGCGCCAGCCGGCCTTTCGGCTGTTCGTCCGGCGTGCCCGGGCGCGCCTGCCGGGGCTGCAGTTGCGGCCAGCCGACGTGCAGCTGGTGGGCGAGATCTGCCGCCGCAGCGAAGGCGTGCCCCTGGCGCTGGAGATCCTGGCCGAGCAGGTGGCGGCACTGGGGCTGGCGGGGGTCTTGGCGCAACTCGATGGCGGCTATTACCTGAGCGTGGCCGGGCGGCGCACGGCGGCGCAACGCCAGCGCAGCCTCCGCGCCATGCTCGACTGGAGTCTGCACAGCCTGAGCGAGTCGGAATTCGCCGTGCTGGCGACCCTGGCCGAGGCCGGGGAGCATTTCAGTCGGCAAGAGGCCCTGCGACTGGCGGCGCAGCGCGGGCTGGAGGAGGCGCTGTTCATCCCCCTCCTGGGACAATTGGTGGACAAGTCGCTGATCCTGGTGGAAGGCAGCGGGGTGACCCTAGGCTACCGCCTGCTGGCCATGTTGCGCCTGCACCTGCGCCAGTTCCGCCAGCAACCGCCGCTCCAGGGCCTGCTGCTGCCAGGCCAGCGGCGGGATCCCCACGGCGCGGGTGAATACCCGGCTCAGATGCGCCTGGTCGAAGAAGCCGCATTCCAGGGCGATCGCCGCCAGGGGTAGCCGGCGCTCGGCGAGCAATTGCCGGGCACGGTCGATGCGCTGCTGGCGCAGCCATTCCAGTGGGGCGAGTCCGGCGCTGAGCTTGAACTGGCGGGTGAAGTGACTGCGCGACAGGCCGCAGACGGAGGCGACCTGGCTGACGCTGATGCCGCGCTCCAGATGCTGCAGCAGGACTTCCTTGGCCAGACGTTCCTGCCAGGCGGCCAAGCCGACCAGTCGGGTATTGGATAGAGCCAGGGTGCTATCGACGGTCATGGACATGGCGCTCTCCCTGTCAAACCAGCCGTGTGGCGCGCTGGCCTGGCTGAGAATGATTCCCTGCAGTTGCCTGACGTGCGAGTTGTCTATCGTTAATTAGCGTTAAGCCGGCAACGGCCTAGGCGCAATACTGTCGCGCCGGGCTTGGCCGACCGTGGCGGCGAGCCAGCAGGTGCCAGCCCAGCAGGGCGAGGCCGAGCAGTCCGGCGAGCAGCAGGGGCGCCGGGCCATAGGCCTGGAGTGCGTCGAGCAGGGCCAGGATGTGCGCCTCGAACAACCGCCCCAGGGCCAGGCCGGAGCCGATCCACAGAGTGGCGCCGCCCAGGTCATAGGCCAGGAAGCGCCGCAGGGGCATGGCGCTGGCGCCCGCGCTCAGGGTGGCCAGGGCCGCGGCGCCGGGGATGAACTTGGCCACCAGCAGCAAGCTGGGCAGGCGGGTGGCGGCCGGGACATGCTGGCCAGGCAGATGGCGCAGCAGCCAGGCGCCATGGCGCCGACCGGCCCAGTACCAGAGCAGATCGGCCACGCCGGTGACCGCCACGCTGGCCAGCAGCGCCAGGAGCAACTCGGCTTCATCGGCCGCGGCGCCCATCACCAGTAAAGACGGATAGGCCGGTACCGGCAGGCCCAGCTGTTCGCCAAAGACGTTCAGCGTCAGCCAGAGGGTGGCGTTACCGGCCACCAGGGAAGTCAGGGCTTGGGTGCTCATGGCGCGTTCTCGGCAAGGGGAGGCCGTGGGAGCGGCCTCCTGGCGCAAACGGGGCCTACGATTTCGCGAGCTAGAGCCAAACAAGGCGAAAAGACCTGAGGAAGCGGAGTTTACGAGTGGTAAATGAGCATTCCGAAGGTCTTTTCAACGCAGTTTGGCCGACGCGCAGCAAATCGTAGTCAGGGCATTTGCGGCAGTTCGTTGGGCCGCAGATCGAATACCAGCACCTCGGCATCGGTCCCGTGGGCCAGCTGCAGCTCGCGCTCGCCGCGCAGCCTTGCGCCGTCACCGGCCTGCAGCAGGACGCCATTCAGCTCCAGGCTGCCGCGGGCGACGTGCACATAGGCATGGCGCTCGGGGGCCAGTTGCAGCGCGGCGCTTTCGCTGCCGTCGAACAGACCGGCGTAGACCCGGGCGTCCTGGCGTACTTCCAGCGAGCCCTCGGCGCCGTCCGGCGAGATGATCAGGGCCAGACGACCACGCTTGGCCTCGGCGCTGAAGTGCTGCTGCTGGTAGCGCGGTTCGGCGCGGCGCACGTTGGGCACGATCCAGATCTGCAGGAAATGCACACTCTCGCGCTCGGAGTGGTTGAACTCGCTGTGGCTGACGCCACTGCCGGCGCTCATCAGCTGGACGTCGCCTGGGCGGATCACCGAACCGGTGCCCAGGCTGTCCTGGTGCTCCAGTGCGCCTTCGAGCACATAGGAGAAGATCTCCATGTCGCGGTGCGGGTGCTCGCCGAAGCCCTGGCCCCCGGTCACGGTGTCGTCGTTGATCACCAGCAGGTCGGAGAAGCCCTGTTCCGCCGGATTGCGGTAGCTGGCGAAGGAGAAGGTGTGGAAGGACTTGAGCCAGCCGTGGTTGGCGGCGCCGCGATCGGAAGCTTTACGAATGGCCAGCATGATGAGGCTCCTTGTCTGAGTGGGGCGCGGTCTGTTCCGACGCCATGGAAGTCATCCTACTGTGGCGCCCCGGTTTGATTAACGAGCTGGAAGGAGAATGGTCGTCCTGTTCTGGTTGACGATGCCTTCAGCCAAAGGGCGCCGTGCTGTTTACCGTGATCGTTACTCCAGGCGCGGACGGGCAGGCCAGAGCCGTACCGCCAGGGCCAGCAGGGCGGTCGCCAGCGCCAGGCCGGCGACGCCATTCCAGCCCAGGTGGGCCAGCAGCAGACTGCCCAGCGCCGCGCCGCTGGCCATGCCGATGAACATGCCGGTGAAGAGCACCGCGTTGAGCCGGCTGCGCGCCTCGGGTTCCAGGCCGTAGACCTGGGCCTGGTGGGCGATCAGAGTGGCCTGGACGCCCAGGTCGAAGACCACCGTCGCCAGCGCCAGCAGCACCAGACCGGCCACGCCCGGCAGCCAGGGCAGCAGGAGAAGGCTGGCAAAGGCCGTGGCCGCCAGGCCGATGCCCAGGCGCGTCACCCATTCCGAGCCATGGCGATCCGCCAGGCGGCCGGCCCAGGGCGCGGCCAGGGCACCGGCGGCACCGGCCAGGCCGAAGGCGCCGGCGGCGGCGCTGCCCAACTGGAAGGGCCCGGCATGCAGATAGAGGGCGAGGGTCGACCAGAAGGCACTGAAGCCCACGGACAGCAGCCCTTGCGCCAGGGTCGCCCGGCGCAGGGCGGCATGCTGGCGCCAGAGGGCACCCAGGGAGCCGAGCAGGGCCGGATAGCTGAGTCGGGTGGTGGCGGCGAAGGCCGGCAGACCACGCCAGACCGCCACGGCGATGGCGGCGATGCTGAGGGCGGCGAACAGATAGACCGCGCGCCAGCCCAGCCACTCGCCCACCAGGCCGCTCACCACCCGCGACAGCAGGATGCCCAGCAGCAGCCCCGTCATCACCGTGCCGACGATGCGCCCGCGCTCGGTCGGCGGCGCCAGGGTCGCGGCGGCGGGCACCAGGTCCTGGGCCACGGTGGCGGCCAGGCCGGTGACCAGACTGGCCACCAGCAGCCCGTGCAACCCCGGCGCCAGACTGGCGCCGAGCAGCGCCAGCAGCAGCACGGCCAGCTTGGCCAGGATGATGCGGCGGCGATCGAAGCGATCACCCAGGGGCGCGAGCAGCAGCAGCCCCAGGGCATAGCCGAGTTGGGTGAGGGTGGGGATCAGCCCCACGTCGGCAGCGGGCGCGGGCAGGGCACTGGCCAGGGTACCCAGCAGGGGCTGGCTGTAATAGAGGTTGGCGACGCTGAGGCCGGCGCCGGTGGCCAGCAGGCCAAGCAGGGCAGGGGATAGACTGCCGCGGTGAGGCGAGGTCTGGCTATGCGAGAGTGGAATGTCGGTCATGGCGATTCTCCGGTTGGGAAGACGATGAGCGCATTCTTCGCCAGAGTGTTCGCTGCCTGTAGCCGAACGCGGGGTACAGGGGGTATACGTAAGCCGTATGAACACCACCTTTACCCATGACCGTCTCGACCTGCTGGAAACCTTCGTGCGTATCGTCGAGGCCGGCAGCCTGTCGGCGGCCGCGCGCCAGCTTGGCACCACCCAGCCCACCGTCAGCCGACGTCTGCAAGCGTTGGAGGGGGCGCTGCAGGTGCGCCTGGTACAGCGCTCGACCCACGCCCTGCGCCTGACCGAGGACGGCCAGCGCTGCTATCGCCAGGCCCAGCAACTGCTCGGTGACTGGCAGGCTTTCGCCGCCGCCTTGCATGGTGCCCATGCCGAGCCCGAGGGACGGCTGCGGGTGGTGATGCCCCATGCCTTCGGCCAGGAGCAGTTGCTCGATCCGCTGGAGACCTATCTGCGGCGCTATCCCGGCATGCAGGTGGATTGGGTGCTCAGCGACCGGGCGCCCAATTTCGTCGCCGATGGCGTCGACTGCGCCATCCGGGTGGGGGTGGTGGAGGATCCGGATACCGTGGCGGTGCGCCTGGGTGATGTGCAGCGCATCCTGGTGGCGGCGCCGGAGCTGGCGAGCACGCTGCAAGCACCCGAGGAGCTGGCGGCACTGCCCTGGATCGCCATGACGCAGTTCTACCAGACCGAACTGCGCCTGCAGCTGGGCGCCACTGGCGAAAGCCGACTGATCCCCTTGCGCCCGCGGCTGGCCACCGAGAGTCTCTTCGTCGCCCGTCATGCCGCGGTGCGTGGTCTGGGCTGCGCGGCGCTGTCGCACTGGATGGTGCGCGAGGACGTCGCCGCGGGACGCCTGGTGCACCTGCTGCCGGAATGGCAGGCCGCGCCCCTGCCAATCTATCTCATCTATCCCTACGCCCGGGTCTACCCGGCGCGGCTGCGCCTGTTCCTCGAACTGGTGCGCGAGGCCTGCGCCAGGATGCTGGATGTGACGGCGCCCGCCTGACCTCAAGGATCAGGCGGGCGCCACGAGCGAGGGCGATCAGGCGAGTCGGGCCGCCCGCACCGGCCGCCAACCATCCAGGCTCAGGGCGCCGGCGCCGAAGGCCGCCACCTGCAGCAGACCACCGGCGATGGCGATGTTCTTGAGGAAGTGGATCAGTTGGTTCTGATCGGCGAACTGGCTGTGGAACACCAGGGCGGTCACCAGGGTGAAGGCGGCCATGGCCAGGGCCACCGGGCGAGTGCGGTAGCCGATCAGCAGGAGGCTGGCGAGTCCCAGCTCCACCACCAGGGCGCCCAGGTAGGCGAGGTCCGGGAAGGGCAGGCCCATGGCGGCGATGTAGCCCTTGGTGGCTGCTGGGGCGAGCAGTTTGCCCACGCCGCTGAACAGGAAGAGGCTGGCGAGCAGCAGGCGGCCGGTGGTGGCGGTGAGGGCTTGGGTGTTCATCGTTGACTGTCCTTTTCCAGGTCTGGCATCCGGCTTGGATGCGATAGGGCAAGCTTACTGTCCACTCGATTTCCGAATAAGTAGTGATGGCGCGTTAAACAGTCACCCTCAGGTTGACTATCTTCCCGTTGCTGCAACCTGAATCCTTTCAGCTACACGCCACAGCACAGGCGTACAAAAACCAGCACAGACGTCCAAGGCCGTCCGCCGTCGTCCGGGCGAAAGTTCGCTCCATCGACGGCGCGAGGTCTCTCTCGCAGCCAACTCTTTCATCAGGGGGATGGGTCATGGGAAGCGTGAGGCTGGATCTGGGACTCCTGTTCCTGCGCCTGGGCGGCGCCGGGCTGCTCCTGGCGGTGCATGGTCTGCCCAAGGCGCTGCACTTTCGCCAGCAGCTTGGCCTGATCGAAGACCCGCTGCACCTGGGCGCCTGGCCGACGCTGGGCTTCGCCGTCTTCGCCGAGGTGCTCTGTCCGTTGCTGATCGCCCTGGGCTGGGCGACGCGCCTGGCCTGCCTGCCGATCCTCGGGTTGCTGCTGATCGCCCTGCTGATGGTGCACCCCGAGTGGTCTCTGGAGCAGGGGCAGTTCGGCTGGCTGCTGCTGGTGCTGTTCGGCACCCTGGCGCTCACCGGGCCCGGTCGTTATTCACTGGAAGCCCGGCTGATCAGGCGTCACGCCGCTCAGGGTGGTTTCGCGAGGGCCCTGTCATGAGCGCCACACGCGGGCAGGACCTACATCAGGCGCACAGTCGCATCGTCACCCTGGTGATCCGCCACCAGCCCCTGGCCGGCCAGCAGGACGCCTATCAGCGCTGGCTGCAGCGCGCGGTCACCGCTGCCCGTGAAGCCTGTGGCCATCTCGGTGTGGATGTCATCCCGCCGGCCGAGGCAGGCACCGCCTTCACCACCCTGGTGCGTTTCGCCGACGTCGAGCGGCTGCAGGCCTGGCTGGCTTCGCCGGAACGCCAGGCGCTGATCGCCGAGGTGGCACCGCTGCTGCGCGAGGCCGATGCGCCCGAGGTGCATGCCGACGCCGAGTTCTGGTTCAACCCGCCGCGCCCCGGCGTGCGCCAGCCACCGGCCTGGAAGCAGGCGGTGCTGACCTACCTGGTGATCGCGCCCCTGACGATGCTGATCCCGCCACTGTGGCAGCCGCTGTTCACGCGCTATCCGCTGCTGGCCGGGCCGGTGCCGAGCAACCTGCTGATCACCCTGTGCATCGTGCCGCTGGTGGTGTTCCTGATCATGCCGAGGGTGAGCCGCCTGTGCGCGCCCTGGCTCAACGCCCGCTCGGGCGCCTTTTCCACTCCTTCCACCCTTAGAGGCGAACAACCATGAGCACCTTCACCACCCGCGATGGCGTCGAGATCTATTTCAAGGACTGGGGCAGCGGCAAGCCCGTGCTGTTCAGCCACGGCTGGCCGTTGGACGCCGACATGTGGGATTACCAGATGCATCATCTGGCCAGCCACGGCTATCGCGCCATCGCCTTCGACCGCCGCGGCTTCGGGCGCTCCGGCCAGCCGTGGAATGGCTATGACTACGACACCTTCGCCGACGACATCAAGGAGCTGATCGAACACCTGGATCTGCGCGACGTCACCCTGGTGGGCTTCTCCATGGGCGGTGGCGACGTCAGCCGCTACCTGGCGCGCCACGGCTCGGCGCGGGTCGCCAAGCTGGCGCTGCTCGGCGCCGTCACCCCGCTGTTCGGGCAGAAGCCGGACTTCCCCCAGGGCGTCGACCAGGGCGTCTTCGACGGCATCCGCGGCGGTCTGCTGAAGGACCGCGCCCAGTTCCTCGCCGACTTCGCGCCAGTGTTCTATGGCACCAACCAGGGCCAGCAGGTCTCCGAAGGCGTCTTCACCCAGACCCTCAACATCGCCCTGCTGGCTTCGCTCAAGGGCACGGTCGACTGCGTCACCGCCTTCTCGGAAACCGACTTCCGTCCGGACATGGCCAAGATCGACGTGCCGACCCTGGTGATCCACGGCGACGCCGACCAGGTGGTGCCCTTCGCGACCACCGGCAAGCTGGCGGCCGAGCTGATCCGTGGCGCCGAGCTCAAGGTGTACGCCGGCGCCCCCCACGGCTTCGCGGTGACCCACGCCGCGCAGTTGAACCAGGACCTGCTGGCCTTCGTCGCCCGCTGACCACCCGCCCGGTCAGCAGCAGACGCTGCCCGGGTCGCGAGTACGGTTATGAGCCAAGAACCCCTGGACCCTCAACGCCGCCGCGCCCTCCTGTTGGGCGCCGCCGGCGCGCTCTGGTCCGTCCTGCCCCTGGCCGGACGCGCCGACACTGCCTCTGGAGGCACCATGCAACACGCCGATCTGATCCTGCACAACGGCAAGCTCCACACCGTCGATCCCGAGCGCCCCGCGGCGACCGCGGTCGCCATCAAGGACGGCGTCTTTCTTGCCGTGGGTAGCGATAGCGACGTCATGGCCCATCGCGGCCCGGGCACCCAGGTGGTCGACCTGCGTGGTCGCCGCGCCATCCCGGGCCTCAACGACTCCCACCTGCACCTGATCCGCGGTGGCCTGAACTACAACCTGGAACTGCGCTGGGAGGGCGTGCCCTCGCTGGCCGATGCCCTGCGCATGCTCAAGGACCAGGCCGAGCGTACCCCGGCGCCCCAGTGGGTGCGGGTAGTGGGCGGCTGGAACGAATTCCAGTTCGCCGAGCGCCGGCTGCCGACCCTGGAGGAGCTCAACCAGGCCGCGCCGGACACCCCGGTGTTCATCCTGCACCTTTATGACCGGGCCCTGCTCAACCGCGCCGCCCTGCGTGTCGTGGGCTACACCAAGGACACGCCCAATCCGCCAGGCGGCGAGATCCAGCGCGACGCCCGGGGCGAGCCCACCGGCATGCTCATCGCCCGGCCCAACGCCATGATCCTCTACGCCACCCTGGCCAAGGGGCCCAAGCTGCCGCTGGAATACCAGGTCAACTCCACGCGCCAGTTCATGCGTGAACTCAATCGCCTGGGCCTGACCAGCGCCATCGACGCCGGCGGCGGTTTCCAGAACTATCCGGACGACTACCAGGTCATCCAGGAGCTGGCCGATGCCGACCAGCTCACCGTACGCATCGCCTACAACCTCTTCACCCAGCGGCCCAAGGAAGAGCTGGCCGACTTCAAGAACTGGACCAGCAGCGTCACCCTGCACCAGGGCACCGACTTCCTCCGCCACAACGGCGCCGGCGAGATGCTGGCCTTCTCGGCGGCCGACTTCGAGGATTTCCTCGAACCGCGCCCGGACCTGCCGTCCAGCATGGAAGCCGATCTGGAGCCCGTGGTGCGCCACCTGGTGGAGCAACGCTGGCCGTTCCGCCTGCACGCCACCTACGATGAATCCATCTCGCGCATGCTCGACGTCTTCGAGCGGGTCAATCGCGACGTGCCCTTCAACGGGCTGCCCTGGTTCTTCGACCACGCCGAGACCATCAGTCCGCGCAACATCGAGCGGGTCAAGGCCCTCGGCGGCGGCATCGCCATCCAGGACCGCATGGCCTTCCAGGGCGAATACTTCGTCGACCGCTATGGTGCCAAGGCCGCCGAGCAGACCCCGCCGATCCAGCGGATGCTCGCCGAAGGCGTACCGGTAGGGGCGGGGACCGACGCCACCCGCGTCTCCAGCTACAACCCCTGGACCTCACTGTACTGGATGGTCAGCGGCCGCACCGTCGGCGGCCTGGCGCTCTATCAGGAAGGCCTGCCCCGGGCCACCGCCCTGCAGCTGTTCACCCAGGGCAGCGCCTGGTTCTCCTCGGAGCAGGGCAAGAAGGGCCAGCTGCGGGTCGGCCAGCTGGCCGACGTGGCGGTGCTCTCGGCGGACTTCTTCACGGTCGAGGAAGAGGCCATCAAACACCTGGAGTCGGTGCTGACCGTGGTCGGTGGCCGCATCGTCCATGGCGCCGAGGAATTCGATCGCCTGGGTCCGCCGCCCCTGCCGGTCACTCCGGATTGGTCGCCGGTGGTCAAGGTGCCCGGTCACTGGAAACCCGGTGCGCCCTTGCAGGCCGCCGTGCACCAGTGCGCCGGCGCCTGTTCCGTGCATGGCCATGGCCATGAGCGGGCGCGCCAGAGCCGGGTGCCGGTCAGCGACTTCAGTGGCTTCTGGGGCGCCTTTGGCTGCTCCTGCTTCAGCTTCTGAGGAGCGCCGCCATGACCGCCGCCGCCGTGACTCCCAACGCCGCCTCGCCCTGGCAACCGCTGCGCCAGCGCACCTTCCGCTGGCTGTGGCTGGCCAGCATCGCCTCCAACATCGGTACCTGGATGCACGAGGTGGGCGCCGGCTGGCTGATGACCTCGCTGTCCGCCAGCCCCCTGGCGGTGGCCCTGGTCCAGGTGGCGGGGGCACTGCCGATGTTCCTGCTGGCGCTGCCGGCCGGCGCCCTGGCCGACATCGTCGACCGGCGCCGCTATCTGCTCGGCGTGCAGCTGTGGATGGCCGCCGTGGCCCTGGCCCTGGCCGGCCTGACCCTGGCCGGCTGGATGACCGTTCCGCTGCTGCTGGGGCTGACCCTGGCGATGGGCGTGGGCACCGCGCTGATGCTGCCGGCCTGGTCGGCGCTGACCCCCGAGCTGGTCGACAAGAGCGAGCTGCCCGCGGCCATCGCCCTGTCCAGCCTGGGCATGAATGTGGCCCGTGCGCTCGGCCCGGCCCTGGCCGGGGTGCTGGTCAGCCTGGCCGGTCCCTGGCTGACCTTCGCCCTCAATGCCGTTTCCTTTTTTGCTGTGATCGTCGCGCTCCTGACCTGGCGACGCCAACCTGCAGCCGCCGTGCTGCCCGCGGAGCGCCTGCTGGGCGCCGTCCGGGTCGGCTTCCGCTATGCCCGCAGCTCGCTCCAGCTGCAGGTGGTGCTGGCCCGGACCGCCGCGTTTTTCCTTGGCGCCAGCGCCGGCATGGCCCTGCTACCGCTGCTCGTGCGTCAGGCCCTGCAGGGCACCGCCCTGGATTTCGGCATCCTGCTCGGCTGTGTCGGCCTGGGCGCCATCGGCGGCGCCATGCTCCTGCCGCGCCTGCGTGAAAGACTCTCCAGCGATCTGCTGGTGGCCGGCGCCAGTGCCCTCTATGCGCTGGTCCTGCTCGGCCTGGCCTGGATCCGCGACTTCGCCTGGCTGCTGCCGGTGATGCTGGCCAGCGGCCTGGCCTGGATCGCCGTGCTCTCCAGCCTGCAGGTGGCCGCCCAGACCGCCGTACCCGCCTGGGTGCGCGCCCGCGCCCTGGCCGTCTACATCCTGGTGTTCTTTGGCACCAGCGCCCTGGGCGGCTTCCTCTGGGGCGCCCTGGCCAGTCACTTCTCCCTGAGCGTGGCGCTGAGCGCGGCGGCCGGGGTGCTGCTGGCCGGCATCGGGCTGACCTGGCGTCTGCGCCTGCCGGTCACCCCGGCGGCCGATATCGCCCCTTCGCTGCACTGGCCGGCGCCCATCCTCGACGACTCCCTGGATCGCGAGCGCGGCCCGGTGATGGTCACCCTGGAATACGACATCGCCCCCGAGCACGGCCCGGCCTTTCGCCAGGCCATGCAGGCGGTCGGCGCCATGCGCCGACGCAACGGCGCCTTCTCCTGGGCCCTGCTGCAGGACAGCGCCGAGCCGCGCCGCTGGCAGGAATTCTTCTGCGACGAATCCTGGCTGGAACACCTGCGCCACCACCACCGCGTCACCCAGGGCGAACAGCGCCTGGAAGCGGCGGCGCGCCAGTACCAGACCCCCGGCGTACCCATCGCCATTCGCCATCTCCTGGGCGGCGCCTGATGCCGCCCTTCACCCGCAACCCCCAAACCACTCCCTGAGGACTCCACCATGAGCAAGCCCTACAACCGTCTCGACAAGAACGATGCCGTCGTCCTGCTGATCGACCACCAGGCCGGTCTGATCTCGCTGGTCCAGGATTTCACCCCCAGCGACTTCAAGAACAACGTCCTGGCCCTGGCCAACAGCGCCAAGTTCTTTGGCCTGCCCACTATCCTCACCACCAGCTTCGAGCAGGGCCCCAACGGCCCGCTGGTGCCCGAGCTGGTCGAGCTGTTCCCCGAGGCGCCGTACATCGCCCGGCCCGGCCAGATCAACGCCTGGGACAACGAAGACTTCGTCGCCGCCATCAAGGCCACCGGCCGCAAGCAGCTGATCATCGCCGGCGTGGTGACCGACGTCTGCGTGACCTTCCCGGCCCTGGCGGCCATCGCCGAAGGCTTCGACGTCTTCGTGGTGACCGATGCCTCCGGCACCTTCGACAAGACCGTGCAGCAGGCCGCCTGGGCGCGCATGAGCGCCGCTGGCGTGCAGCTGATGAACTGGTTCAGCGTCGCCTGCGAACTGCACCGCGACTGGCGCAACGACATCGAGGGCCTGGGTGCCCTGCTGTCCAACCACATCCCCAACTACCGCAACCTGATGACCAGCTACGCCAAGCTGTCCGCCAAGTAAGGGGAACGATGGTCCGGCGCCTCCTTCGGCGCCGGACCATCCCTGCCAGACCTTCGCGGAGGGACGCCGTGAACCGCAACGACCTGCGCCGCATCGACCTGCACCTCTTGGTGGTGTTCGAAAGCCTGATGCACGAGCGCAATCTCACCCGCACCGCGGAAAAACTCTTTCTCGGCCAGCCGGCCATCAGCGCCGCCCTGGTGCGCTTGCGGCAATTCTTCGACGATCCGCTGCTGGTGCGCAGTGGCCGCACCATGGAACCCACGCCGCGCGCCCTGGCCATCCTCGCACGCCTGCAACCGGCCCTGGACGGTCTGTCCAATGCCCTCAGCGAGGTCGACGACTTCGATCCCGGTGCCAGCCGTGCGGTCTTTCGCCTGGGCATGTCCGACGATGTCGAATGCGGTCTGCTGCCGCCGCTGCTGGCCCATCTGCGCGAGGTGGCGCCGCACTGCGTGCTGGTGGTGCGCAACGCCAACTTCCTGCTCTTGCCCGGCCTGCTGGCCAGTGGCGAGGTCTCCCTGGGTATCAGCTATACCACCCAGCTGCCGGCCAACGCCAAGTGCCGCACCCTGAGGCACATCCGCGCCCTGGTGGTGCGCGCCGACGCCGATCCCGCGCCCCTGACCCTGGACGACTATTGCGCGCGGCCCCATGTGCTGGTGTCCATGTCCGGCGATCTTTGCGGCAACATCGACGACGACCTGGCGCGCCTCGGGCGTAGCCGCAAGGTGGCCCTGGGCGTGCCCCACTTCAATGGCCTCGGCGCCTTGCTGGCCGGCAGCGACCTGCTCGCCACGGTGCCCGACTACGCCGCCCAAGCCCTGGCCGCCAGTGGCATCCTGCGCATCGAGGAGCCGCCGTTTCCCATCGTCCCGGCCAATCTGTCGCTGGTCTGGCGCGCGGCCCAGGACCAGGATCCCGGCGAGCGCTGGTTGCGCGGCGAGATCGTCAGATTCATGGGCGAGACGTCCTAGCGAACTGGGCTATCAGCCACGTCGATATGCGCTATCCGCCGGTACGATTTATTGGCGAGGGGGTTGGCTTTCTAGGATGGCTGCATGTCTTCCGGAGCCACGCCCATGAACCTCGCCACCTTCCGCAACGCCCTTCGCCTGCTGGCCTGCGCCGGCTTCCTCGCCCTGCTGGGCGGCTGCGCCAACTCCCACAACGCCTACCTCAAGGATGGCAGTACGGCCTACCTGGTGCAGTGCAACGGAGTCTTCGGCCGCTGGTCCGGCTGCGCCGGCGAGGCGGCCGCACGCTGCCCCACCGGCAGCTACCAGGTCCTTGCCCGCAACCACCTGGACGGCGCCAGCGAAGCCCAGGCCGAGGCCAGCGTCGCCGGCCAGTCCTATCCGGTGCGCAACCTGCTGGTGCAGTGTCAGGGCGAACAACTGGCCTGGCGAGTGGGCAACTTCGTGCGCCGGCTGCCGGTGAGCGAGGGGTGAGGGTAGCTCAGCGGACTGCCGCGTTTTCCAGGCTGTGGCGCTGCAGTCAGACCGTAGGTTGGGTTGAGACGGCTCCAGCGTCGAAGCCCAACAGGGATGCTCGGCCTTGGGCAATGTTGGGCTTCGCTGCGCTCAACCCAACCTACGAGGGCGCCGTGGGCGCGGCGCATCGGCGGACCACCAGCGCCGCTATAAAGCGCGCGGACGGCGGTCAGATCGTAGGTTGGATTGAGATGGCTCCAGCGTCGAAGCCCAACAGGGATGTTCAGCCTTAGGCGATGTTGGGCTTCGCTGCGCTCAACCCCACCTGCGCGGGCTATTAGCCGTAGCCGCATCGGCGGACCACCATGCGCGCGGACGGCGGTCAGACCGTAGGTTGGGTTGAGACGGCTCCATCGTCGAAGCCCAACAGGGATGCTCAGCCTTGGGCAATGTTGGGCGTCGATGCGCTCAACCCAACCTACGAGGGCGCCGTAGGCGCGGCCGCAGCGGCGAAGGCTACTCCGCCAGGGCCTCTTCCAGCACCTTGAGGAATTCCCGTGTCGCCGGCGTCGGCAGCGGCGACCAGATGGCATGGACATTACGCTGGGGCGCATCGCTGACCGGCACCCGGGCGAGGCCGGCAAAGGTACTGGCGATACTGTCAGGCACCAGACCGATCGCCAGCCCGCGCCGGACGAAGCGTTCCAGCAACTGCATGTTGCCCGTCTCGAAACGCACCCGGTGGGGCAGACCCAGGGCGGCGAAGGCCTCATCGGTCTGCCGCCGCGCCCCGCTGCCGGCGGGCAGGTCCACCAGCGGCAGATCCACCAGCTCGTACAGCGACAGCCTTTCCCGCCCCGCCAGGGCGTGCGCGGCCGGCAGCACTGCCACCAGTTCCTCGCTGAGCAGCAGGCGGCTGGCCACCGCCTCCAGGGCCACCTGGCGCGACAGGCCGATCAGGGCGAAATCCAGTTGCCGCTCGCGCACCGCCGCCAGCAGCGTCTCGCTCTTGTCCTGGCGCAGGCGGATGTCCACCTGGGGATGGCGGGCATGGAAGGTGGCCAGCAACTCGACGATGTCCAGACGGGGCACCGAAGAGATCAGACCCAGTGTCAGGGTGCCGCGAATGGCGCCGACCGCCGCAGCCACGTCCTGCCGCGCTCTTTCCACCGCCGCCAGCGCCTGGCGCGCCTGGACCAACAGCGCCTCGCCGGCGGGGGTGATGCGCACCTGACGCGGCAGGCGCTCGAACAGGGTGGCGCCCAGCTCGGCTTCCAGCCGGGCGATCTGGTGACTGAGCGCCGACTGCACCACATGACAACGCTCGGCGGCGCGGGTGAAGTGGCGCTCCTCGGCCAGGGCGACAGCGAATTCCAGCTGCTTGAGATTCATGGCGCTATCTTGAAATGAGATCAAGGTCATCTTAACGATTCATTTAAACGATAGCTGCCGTTGTCCGATACTGATCAGCCTCTCTTGCCGGAACCTGCGGATGTCGAACCCCACGCCTCCTCTCAGCCGCTGGCTGACCCTGCTCATGGCCGTCGCCACCGGTATCGCGGTGGCCAGCAACTACTACAACCAGCCGTTGCTGCACACCATCGCCCAGCGCTTCGACCTCAGCTACACCCAGGCCGGCAGCATCGTCACCACCGCCCAGCTCAGCTACGCCGCCGGGCTCCTGCTGCTGGTGCCCCTGGGCGATCTGCTGGAGCGCCGCCGGCTGATCGTCACCATGAGTGTGATCGCCGCCGCCGGCCTGGCCCTGAGTGCCACCGCCACCAGCCTGACCTGGCTGCTAGTGGGCACCGCCATGACCGGACTCTTCTCGGTGGTGGCCCAGGTGCTGGTGCCCTTCGCCGCGACCCTGGCCGCGCCGGAGCAGCGGGGCAGGGCGGTGGGCACCGTCATGAGCGGACTCATCCTCGGCATCCTGCTGGCCCGCACCGTGGCCGGGGCGCTGTCGTCCCTGGGCGACTGGCGTACCGTCTACGCCGTGGCGGCCGGTTTGATGCTGGCCACCGCCCTGGCCCTGCGTCTGGCACTGCCGCGTTATCAGCAGTCGGCGGGCCTGAGCTACCCACGGCTGCTGGGCTCGGTGTTCGTGCTCTTGCGCGACGAACCCCTGCACCGGCTGCGCACCCTGCTGGGCTGTCTGGGCTTCGCCGTCTTCGCGGTGTTCTGGACGCCCCTGGCCTTTCTGCTCGCCGCCGAACCCTATGGCTTCAGCGATGGCACCATCGGCCTGTTCGGTCTCGCCGGGGCAGTGGGGGCGCTGGCCGCCAACCTGGCCGGGCGCATGGCCGACCAGGGCAAGGGTGGTCTCGCCACCAGCATCGGCCTGGCCTCCCTGACACTCGCCTGGCTGCCCCTGGCCTTTGCCCAGCAGTCGCTGGCGGCGCTGCTGGTCGGCATCCTGGTGCTGGATCTCGCCGTGCAGCTCAGCCACGTCAGCAACCAGAACGTGGTCTACCGCCTGCGCCCGGAGGCCCGCAGCCGCCTCAACGCCGGCTACATGACCGGCTACTTCCTCGGCGGCTCCCTGGGTTCGCTGCTGTCGGCGCGGCTGTACGAGCACTTCGGCTGGACCGGCGTCAGTCTGGCCGGCTGCCTGCTGGCGGCCACGGCGCTGGCCGTCTGGTGCCTGTTCCTGCTGCGCCAGCGTCAGGCGCGGGCCTGAGCGCCATCATCAGCGCGGTCGATGATCGCTATCCCGCGGGACGATTTCTAGGCGCGGGGTGGGCTGGCGACAATGAGTCCACACCCACCCGACACAGGTACTAGCCATGAAAGCCCTCACCGCCCTCTTCGCTGCCACCCTGCTCACCACCGCCATCGCCCAATCCGCCCAGGCCGAGGAAAGCGCCCTGCGCCCCCTGGGTTCGCTGATCGAAAAGCACCAGCAGCAGGATCGTACCCTGGCTGAAAACGGTGCCGATCGCAGCCTGCAACCCTCGATCCAGCGCCAGCAGCAGCGCCTCGACCCGCGCCGCGCCCTGGCCGCCGACGGTGCCGAGCGGACCCTGCAGCAGTGGCCCCAGCGTCAACCGACCCGCGGCGCCGTGGCGTGAGTCGGCTGAACCGTCAGGCGGTCGCGCAGATAGTCCGAGAACAGTTGGACGATGCGCGCCGACTGACGATGCTGGGGATAGACCGCATAGACCGCCGCGCTGGGCAGGGCGAAGTCTTCCAGCACCTGCACCAGCGCCCCTGAGGCCAGCGCCGCGCCGATGATGAAGGTCGGCAGCACCGCGATGCCCTGACCGGCAATGGCCGCATCTCGCACCACCTCACCGTTGTTGGCCCGGAGCTGACCCTGCATGGGCAGTACCAGCGGCTTGCCTCCGCGCTGAAAGCGCCATTCCACTTGGCGACCATGGCCATAGAGCAGACAGCTGTGCTCGGTCAGATCCTCCGGTTGCAGCAGCGGCGGCGCCTTCTGCAGATAATCCGGACTGGCACAGGTCACCAGCTGCATCTCGGTCAGTCGCTTGGCGATCAGGCTGGAGTCGGCCAGGGTGCCGATGCGGATCGACATGTCGTAGCCCTCGGCGAGCAGATCCACCGCCCGGTCATTGAGATCCAGCTCCAGGCGGATCTGCGGATAGGCCGAGAGAAAATCCGGCAGCAGGGGACTCAGGTGCAGGGTGCCGAAGGTCATGGGCGCACTGACTCTCAGCACCCCCTGGGGCACCGTCCGCCGGCTGGAGAGCAATTCCTCGGTGTCGTTGACGTCCTCGAGGATCTTCACCGCCCGCTCATAGAGCAGCATTCCCAGTTCGGTCGCCTGCAGGCGTCGCGTGGTGCGATTGAGCAGCCGCACCCCCAGACTTTCCTCCAGTGCCATGGTCCGCCGGCTGACGAACTGCTTGGAGAGCCCCAGCTTGTCGGCGGCGGCGGTGAAGCTGCCCTCGTTCAGGGTGGTGACGAACAGGCGCAGGTCATCGAAATTCATGGCGGCATCCAGGCAGCGGGTCGAGCTTTAGGCGATCGGACGACCGTCATTGTGCCAAATCGACGATCTATGAGCCGTGCCTTTGCGCTGCGACAGTTAATCTCCGCGCAAAAGAAAACCCCCTCGCCACCTTGCGGTGAGGAGGGGGTTCTGGCGTTCGCCGTCGCTTAGACGTTGAAGCGGAAGTGCATGACGTCACCGTCCTTGACGATGTAGTCCTTGCCTTCCAGGCGCCACTTGCCGGCTTCCTTGGCGCCGTTCTCGCCCTTGAAGGCGATGAAGTCGTCATAGGCCACCACTTCGGCGCGGATGAAGCCCTTTTCGAAATCGGTGTGGATGGCGGCGGCCGACTGGGGCGCGGTGGCGCCGACGCTGACGGTCCAGGCGCGGACTTCCTTCACCCCGGCGGTGAAGTAGGTCTGCAGGTTGAGCAATTCGTAGCCGGCGCGGATCACCCGGTTCAGGCCCGGCTCTTCCATGCCCATGGACTCGAGGAACATCTGCTTTTCCTCGTCGTCGTCCAGTTCGGCGATTTCCGCCTCGATCTTGTTGCACACCGGCACCACCACGGCGCCTTCTTCCTCGGCGATGGCGCGGACCACGTCCAGGTGCGGGTTATTCTCGAAGCCGTCTTCGGCGACGTTGGCGATGTACATCACTGGCTTGCTGGTCAGCAGGTGGAAGCTGCGCACCAGGCGCTTCTGCTCCTCGTCCAGCCCCTTCATCAGGCTACGAGCAGGCTTGCCGGCCTCGAAGTGGGGAATCAGCTGTTCCAACAAGGCCTTTTGCGCCAGGGCTTCCTTGTCGCCGCCCTTGGCGTTGCGGGTGACGCGCTGCAGCTGCTTCTCGCAGCTGTCGAGGTCGGCGAAGATCAGCTCCAGGTCGATCACCTCGATGTCCCGCTTGGGATCCACCGAATTCGACACGTGGATGACGTTCTCGTCTTCGAAGCAGCGCACCACATGGGCGATGGCATCGGTCTCGCGAATGTTGGCGAGAAACTTGTTGCCCAGGCCTTCACCCTTGGAGGCACCCGCCACCAGGCCGGCGATATCGACGAACTCCATGGTGGTGGGGATCACCCGCTCGGGCTTGACGATCTCCGCCAGGGCGTTCAGCCGCGCATCGGGCATGGGCACGATGCCGCTGTTGGGCTCGATGGTGCAGAAGGGGAAGTTTTCCGCCGCGATACCGGATTGGGTCAGGGCATTGAACAGGGTGGACTTGCCGACGTTGGGCAGGCCGACGATGCCGCAATTGAATCCCATGGTGTGTGTCCTCGCGGAAGAAAAGGAAGAGGGTAGGGTAGGTCAGGCTTTGCGGCTGTGCAGGCGTTGCATGGCCCGGGTCAGGTCGCCGGAGAGCAGCTCCGGTACCACTTCCAGGGCGGCGTCGATGCTGGTGTCGAGCAGCTCCTGCTCGCTGCGCGGGGCGCGACCCAGCACGAAGTTGGAGACCAGGCTGGCATGCCCCGGATGGCCGATGCCCAGACGTAGACGCTGGAAACCGTTCTGATTGCCGAGCTGGGCGATGATGTCGCGCAGTCCGTTGTGCCCCCCATGGCCGCCGCCGGTCTTGAGGCGGGCGGTGCCGGGTGGCAGGTCGAGTTCGTCATGGGCCACCAAAATGGCCGCCGGCGGGATGCGAAAAAAGCCGGCGAGTGCCGCCACGGCCTGGCCGCTGCGGTTCATATAGGTGGTGGGGATGAGTAGACGAACCTCGTTGCCCGCGTGGCGAAAGCGCCCCACGAGGCCATGATACTTGCGCTCGACAGCCAGGCTCGCACCTTGGGCAGCTGCCAGTCGCTCAACGAAAAGGGCCCCTGCATTATGCCGGGTCTGGTCGTATTCGGGGCCTGGATTACCCAGGCCGACGATCAGTTGAACGGCAGTCATGTCAGGAGCCCTTCTCTTTCAGGCGTGCGCGAACTTACTCGGCAGTGCCTTCTTCGGCAGCGCCGTCTGCAGCTTCTTCACGGATGCGCGGCAGGTGGATGCTGGCAACCGGCAGATCGCTGCCGTGGGCCAGGGACACCAGCTCGACGCCAGCCGGGACGTTTAGGTCGCTCAGGTGCACGATCTGGTCCAGCTCGACCTTGGCCATGTCGACTTCGATGAATTCCGGCAGGTCTTTCGGCAGGCAGGAGACTTCGACTTCGTTGATGGTGTGCAGGATCTCGCCACCCTGTTGCTTCACGCCCACGGAGGTTTCCTGGTTCATGAAGTGCAGGGGCACGTGAGCGGTCAGCTTCTGACCGGCGATGACGCGCAGGAAGTCGGCGTGCATGATGTAACCCTTGGAGGGGTGACGCTGCAGGGCTTTGACCAGCACGCTTTCGTTGCTGCCATCAACCTTCAGGGTGATGACGCTGGCGAAGGCGGCTTCGCTTTCCAGCATCTTGGCCAGGTCTTTGCCGACCAGGGTGATGGACGTCGGAGCCTTGTCGCCACCGTAGATCACGGCGGGAACGTTACCGGCATTACGACGCAGGCGGCGGCTCGCACCTTTCCCCAGGTCGGAACGCACTTCGGCATTCAGAGTGAAATCAGACATTGTGAATCTCCAGGATAAGGAATCGGCAGACCGGGACTTGCGACCAGTTCCACGGCCCTACCGACTAAAAAGCCCCGGTAGACCGTCACGGCCTTCCGGGGCGCTTCCAGAGCGGCTGTTCCTTAACGGAACATCGCGCTGATGGATTCTTCGTTACTGATCCGGCGTACCGCCTCGGCCACCACCGGCGCGATGTCCAGTTGGCGGATACGGCTGCAGGCCTGAGCCGCGGCGGACAGCGGAATGGTGTTGGTCACCACCAGCTCGTCCAGCACGGAGTTGTCGATGTTCTCGATGGCGCGACCCGACAGCACCGGGTGGGTGCAGTAGGCCAGGACCTTGGCGGCGCCGTGTTCCTTCAGCGCCTTGGCCGCATGGCACAGGGTGCCGGCGGTATCGACCATGTCGTCGACCAGCACGCAGGTGCGGTCCTGGATGTCACCGATGATGTGCATCACTTCCGACTGGTTGGCCTTGGGCCGGCGCTTGTCGATGATCGCCAGGTCCACACCCAGGCTCTTGGCCACGGCACGCGCACGCACCACGCCGCCGATGTCCGGGGAGACGATCATCAGATTTTCGAAACGCTGGTCTTCGATGTCATCCACCAGGGCGGGGGAGCCGTAGATGTTGTCCACGGGAATATCGAAGAAGCCTTGGATCTGGTCGGCGTGCAGGTCGACGGTGAGCACGCGATTGATGCCCACCACGGTCAGCATGTCGGCCACGACCTTGGCGCTGATGGCGACCCGCGCAGAACGCGGACGGCGATCCTGGCGCGCATAGCCGAAATAGGGGATGACTGCGGTGATACGAGTCGCCGAGGAGCGGCGGAAGGCATCGGCCATCACCACCAGTTCCATCAGGTTGTCGTTGGTCGGCTCGCAGGTAGGCTGGATGATGAAGACATCCTTGCCCCGTACGTTCTCGTTGATTTCGACGCTGATCTCGCCATCGGAGAATTTTCCGACGGAGACGTCACCGAGAGGGATGTGCAGCTGGCGCACGATGCGCCGTGCCAGATCGGGGTTGGCGTTCCCCGTGAAGACCATCATCTTGGACACGCTGCAGTTCCTGCGGCTTGAGGTGGGTCTTGGAAGGAAAATGGCAGGGGCGGCTGGATTCGAACCAACGCATGGCAGGATCAAAACCTGCTGCCTTACCGCTTGGCGACGCCCCTGTATCTTGCAGAGTACTAGCTGTACTCATTCTCTGGTCAGGCTTGCCAGCGCCCGGTGCAACATGGAAGTGTTGCTGCCTTTGGCTACGAAGCCTGGAAGTGATGCTGGTAGCTGGCTAGCTACTGTATCAGCTTCGGTCTTATTTGGAAAGCTTCCAAATATGCAACCTCCAGTGCCGGTTAATCTAGCTGAAACAAATTTGTTTAGCAAGATCAAAGCGTTACGAATTTCTGGGTAACGCCTTTCGACCGTACTCTGGCAGTCGTTTCGACCTGACCACTTGAGAACGGCGCAAACTTTAATGGCGGGAGTGTCCCGTGTCAATAGCGGATCTGAAAAAATTTCTGCTGTACTTACAGAGACTTGCGGCACCGCCACGAGATACCAGGGTTCCGGCGGCGCGACGGGGGTGAGCTTTTCCCCCACGCCCTCGGCAAAGGCGGCCTGGCCGCGGACGAATACCGGCACGTCAGCGCCCAGGCGCAGCCCTAGTGCCGCCAGGTCGTCGAGGCTGGCGCCCAGGCCCCAGAGATGATTCAGACCGAGCAGGGTGGTGGCGGCATCCGAGCTGCCGCCACCGATGCCGCCACCCATGGGCAGCCGCTTGGTCAGCCAGAAGTCGGCGCCTTGGTGGGTACCGCTTTCCTGCTGCAGCAGCCGGGCGGCGCGCAGGATGAGATTCTGCTCGGGGGCGACGCCCGGCAGGCCATCGTGCAGGTGTAGTTCGCCATCATCGCGCCCGGCGAAGCCCAGGTCGTCGCCCCAGTCGAGAAACTGAAACAGTGTCTGCAGTTCGTGATAGCCGTCCGGACGGCGACCAAGAATGTGCAGGAACAGATTGAGCTTGGCCGGCGCCGGCAGGGTGAAGGCAGGCGCCAGGGTCATTTGCCCAGCTCGCGCGGCTGCCAGGTCTTCACCACCAGGATGACTTCCAGGTCCTTGCCGGTGAGCTTGAGGCGCTCGGGCAGGGTGTAGCCGCTCTGCTCGGTGTAGCGGGTGTACTCGACGGTCCAGCCGTCCTGCACCAGACGTGCCAGGTGGCTGTCGGCGTCCAGGGTCAGCTGGCTGCGACTGTCCGGCGCCGGCAGGCCACGCACCCACCAGAGCAGGTGCGAGACCGGCAGGCGCCAGCCGAGTTGCTGTTCCAGCAGGGCTTCGGGCGAATCGGCCTGATAGCTGCCCTGGCCGGAGACGTCGAGGGTGACGGCGCCCGGACGCCCGGTGAGGCGAGTGGCGCCACGGCCCAGGGGGCCGGCCAGGCGGATATCGTAGTAGTCCTGGCGCTGCAGCCAAAACAGGGTGCCGCTGCCGGAGTCGCGCGGGGCGCGGATGCCGACCTTGCCGTCGATCTGCCAGCCGTCGAGGGCGGCGATACGTTTTTTATGAGCTTGCCATTGGGCGGCGTTGCCCTGGCCTTCCACGGCCTCCTGGCGAGAGGTGCTAGCGCAACCGGCCAGCAGGGCGAGCAACAACAGGGTGACGAAGGTACGGACGCGGATCATCGGAGGGTTTCGCTTCCAGTCAGGCGTTTGAGGGTACTGCGCAGGATGGCGTCGTCGGCGTCGGCGTTGAGGCCCACGCGCCAGACCTTGCGCGCTTCGCTGCGCTTGCCCTGGGCCCAGAGCACCTCGCCCAGGTGGGCCGCCACTTCGGCATCGGGGAAGCGTTCGTAGGCCTGGCGCAGATAGCGCTCGGCGTCGGCCAGCTGGCCCTGGCGATAGCGGATCCAGCCCATGCTGTCGAGGATGGCCGGATCGTCCGGGCTCAACTGGTGGGCCTTGTCGATCAGCTGGCGCGCCTCGTCCAGCCGCGGCGTGCGATCGGCCAGGGTGTAGCCGAGGGCATTGAGCGCCATGGCGTTGTCGGGGTCGTGGGCGATGATGTAGCGCAGATCGCTTTCCAGCTGCCCGAGGTCGCCGCGCTTTTCCGCCAGCATGGAGCGGACATAGAGCAGGTTGAGGTCGTTGGGATACTGCTGCAGGGCCTGCTGCACGGTCTGGTCGGCGAGGGCGGTCTGGTCGGCACTGGCCAGGCCTTCGACTTCCAGCAGATAGAGCGGCACGGCGTATTCGCTCTGGCGCTTGCGCGCCTCGGCCAGGCGTTGACGGGCCTCGGCGATGCGGCCGCTGCCGAGCAGGATTTCCGCCTGACGCTGTTGGGCGGCCAGGTAATCGGTGCCCGGGCCGACCTGGGCGTATTCGGCCAGCGCCTGTTCGGGCTGGTCGAGTTCTTCGTAGCTGCGGCCCAGGTTGAGGTGCGCGGCGTCCACGTGGCTGCCGCGGTCGATCAGTTCTTTCAGATAGATCTGGGCTTCGCGCCAGGCCTGGGCTTCCAGGCAGACCAGCGCCAGGGAGAATCTCAGGTCATCGTCGTCCGGGAACTGAGTGACCAGTTCGGCGAATTCACGCTTGGCCTGGTCCAGGCGATCCAGCTCCACTAGCAGCCGGGCATGGGCCAGGCGCAGGCGGCGGTCTTCCGGATGCTGACGGATGCCGGCTTCGAGCAGCGGCAGGGCCTCGGCGCTGCGGTCCTGGCTCTGCAGCAGGCGCGCGCGCAGGAGCAGGGGCGCGACTTCGCGCTTGGCCGCCGGATTGCGCTCCAGCAATTTCAGCGCCTCGTCGGCGCGGCCGTCCTGTTGCAGCAGCAGGGCCTTGCCGAACAGCAACTGACCGTTGTGCGGATACTTGGCCAGCAGCCGATCGAAGCTCTTGAGCAGCCCGGCGCGGGTGGTCTCGTCGGTTTCCGCCGCGGACAGGGCGAGGAAGTCGAAATGGGTGTCGCCCTGGCCCTGGAGCACCCGCTCCATATAGGCCATGGACTCGTCATAGCGACCGGCGCGGGCCAGCATGATGGCGGCGGCGCGCTGGGCATCCAGGTTGTCGGGGGCGTTGTGCGCCCAGATCTGTGCGGTTTCCAGCGCCGGGGTATCGGCGCCCAGGTATTCGGCGATGCGGAAGGCGCGCTCGGCGATGCCCGGATCCTGGGTCGACTTGGCCTGTTCGACATAGTTGGTCAGGGCGATGTCGAATCGGTTGCGCTGGCCGGCCAACTCGCCGACCAGCAGGTCATAGAGGGTGTCTTCGCGAAAGGAACCGGCCGGTTGCGGCGTGCTGGTCTTGGCGGTGGGCGGCGGGATGGCGGCAGCGGGCGTCGGCTGGCGGCCGAGGTTTTGGCAGCCGGCGAGCAGCAGGGCGGTCGTCAGCAGCGCAAGGTATCTGGTCATAGGGTCGGGGCGGCCTTTTTACAGTCGGTCCATCATGCCACAAGAGTCGCCGTGGCCGCGTTGCGCATGCGCAGCGGCCGGCCGAGAAGTGCGGTGGTCGAGGCTGTTGACGCCTTTTGCCCGGCAAGATTCATTCGCTCAGGCTATGACGGCGATTGTCCGACGTCTCGTCGCTGCTGGTTGTCGCCACCGCCCGCGCGTAGGACAATGTTCGGCTTTCCCAATCCGTTCGACTGCTTGCGTCCATGGCCTTTCTCGCGCTCGGCATCAATCACAAGACCGCCTCGGTTGAGGTGCGCGAACGCGTGGCTTTCACTCCGGAGCAGACGGTCGAGGCCCTGCGCCAGTTGGAGCAGGCCACCCACAGTCGCGAAGCGGCGATTCTCTCCACCTGCAATCGCAGCGAACTCTACCTGGAGCTGGAGCCCAGTCTGGCTGAGGCCGTGCTGGCCTGGCTCGCCCAGTACCACCGGGTGCCCCTGGAAGACCTGCGCGCCAGCATCTACCTGCACCAGGACGAGGCCGCGGTCCGCCACATGATGCGGGTGGCCGCGGGGCTGGATTCCATGGTGCTGGGCGAGCCGCAGATCCTCGGCCAGCTCAAGTCGGCCTATGCCGTGGCGCGTGAGGCCGGCACCGTCGGTCCGCTGCTGGGCCGGCTGTTCCAGGCCACCTTCAATACCGCCAAGGCGGTGCGCACCGACACGGCGATCGGCGAGAATCCGGTATCCGTGGCCTTCGCCGCGGTCAGCCTGGCCAAGCAGATCTTCAGCGACCTCAGCCGCAGCCAGGCGCTGCTGATCGGCGCCGGCGAGACCATCACCCTGGTCGCCCGCCATCTGCACGAGCAGGGCGTGCGGCGCATCGTTGTCGCCAACCGCACCCTGGAGCGCGCCAGTCACCTGGCGGAAGAATTCGGCGCCCATACCGTGCTGCTGGCCGACATTCCCGACGAGCTGGTCAACAGCGACATCGTCATCAGTTCCACCGCCAGCCAGTTGCCCATCCTCGGCAAGGGCGCGGTGGAGCGGGCGCTCAAGCAGCGCCGGCACAAGCCCATCTTCATGGTCGATATCGCCGTGCCGCGCGACATCGAACCGGAGGTGAGCGAGCTGGAAGACGTCTACCTCTATACGGTGGACGACCTGCACGAGGTGGTGGCGGAAAACCTCAAGAGTCGCCAGGGCGCCGCCCAGGCCGCCGAAAAGCTGGTGCTGGCCGGGGTCGAGGACTTCATGCAGCGGCTGCGCGAGCGCGCCGCGGTGGACGTGGTCCGCGCCTATCGCCAGCAGGGCGAGCAGATCCGCGACGACGAACTGGCCCGCGCCCAGCGCCAGCTGGCCAACGGCGCCGATCCCCAGGAAGCCCTGGCGGCCCTGGCGCGCAGCCTCACCAACAAGCTGATGCACGCACCGAGCGTACAGCTCAAGAAACTATCCGCCGAGGGGCGCATCGATGCGCTGACCCTGGCTCAGGAACTCTTCGCCCTCGACGAGGGTTTGGACAAGACATGAAGACCTCTCTGTTGCACAAGCTCGACGGTCTGCAGGACCGCTTCGAGGAGCTGACCGCGCTGTTAGGCGACGCCGAAGTCATCAGCGACCAGACCCAGTTCCGCGCCTATTCCAAGGAATACGCCGAACTCGAGCCGGTCAGCCAGGCGTTCACCGAATACCGCAAGGTGCAGGCCGACCTGGAGGGCGCCCAGGCGCTGCTCAAGGACAGCGATCCGGATCTGCGCGAGATGGCCGAGGAAGAGGTCGCCAGCGCCAAGGCGCGGTTGCAGGAGCTGGAAGACGAGCTGCAGCGCATGATGCTGCCGCGCGATCCCAACGACGGCCGCAACGTCTTCCTGGAAATCCGCGCCGGTACCGGTGGCGACGAGGCGGCGATCTTCGCCGGTGACCTGTTCCGCATGTACTCGCGCTACGCCGAGCGCCAGGGCTGGCGCCTAGAGGTGCTCTCGGAGAACGAAGGCGAGCACGGCGGCTTCAAGGAAGTCATCGCCCGGGTCGAGGGCGACAACGTCTACGCCAAGCTCAAGTTCGAATCCGGTGCGCACCGGGTGCAGCGGGTCCCGGAGACCGAGTCCCAGGGCCGCATCCATACCTCGGCCTGCACCGTGGCGGTGCTGCCCGAGCCTGACGAGCAGCAGGCCATCGAGATCAATCCGGCCGATCTGCGCGTCGACACCTATCGCTCCTCGGGCGCGGGCGGTCAGCACGTCAACAAAACCGACTCCGCGGTGCGCATCACCCACCTGCCCACCGGCATCGTGGTGGAGTGCCAGGAAGAGCGCTCCCAGCACAAGAACCGCGCCAAGGCCATGGCCTGGCTGTCGGCCAAGCTCAACGACCAGCAGGATGCGGCGGCGCACAAGGAAATGTCCGACACCCGCCGGCTGCTGGTGGGTTCGGGTGATCGCTCCGAGCGCATCCGCACCTACAACTTTCCCCAGGGCCGGGTGACCGATCACCGCATCAACCTGACCCTCTATTCCCTGGGCGAGGTGGTCAATGGCGACGTCCAGCAGATCATCGACCCGCTGCTGCAGGAATACCAGGCTGACCAGCTGGCAGCGCTGGGAGACTGAAGCATGGCCACCATCGGCGCCCTGTTGCGCGAAAGCCAGTTGCCGGATTCGCCCAGCGCTCGTCTCGACGTGGAACTGCTGCTGGCCGCCGCTCTGGACAAGCCGCGCAGCTACCTGCGCACCTGGCCGGAAAAACTGGTGCCACGCGAGGCCCTGGCACGTTTCCAGGCCGATCTCGAGCGGCGCCGGCAGGGCGAGCCGGTGGCCTACATTCTTGGGCAGCAAGGCTTCTGGTCGCTGGACCTGGAAGTGAGCGCCGACACCCTGATCCCGCGGCCCGACACCGAGGTGCTGGTGGAAACCGCCCTGGCGCTGCCGCTGGCCGACGAGGTGCGGGTACTGGATCTGGGCACGGGTACCGGCGCCATCGCCCTGGCCCTGGCCCATGAACGGCCACGCTGGCAGGTCAGCGGCGTGGATCGCATCCCGGCGGCGGTGGCGCTGGCCCAGCGCAATGCCCAGCGCCTGCGCCTGGGCAACGTCACCTTTCAGCCCAGTCACTGGTTCGCCGCCCTCGCCGGGCAGCGCTTCGAGCTGATCGTCAGCAATCCCCCCTATATCGCCGGCAGCGATCGCCATCTCGACGAGGGCGATGTGCGCTTCGAGCCACGCAGCGCCCTGGTGGCCGGGGCCGATGGCCTGGACGACATCCGCGAGCTGATCGGGGCGGCGCCCGCGCACCTGCAGCCGGGGGGCTGGCTGTGGCTGGAACACGGCTTCGACCAGGCCGCCGCGGTGCGCGAACTGCTGGTCCGCCAGGGTTTCGCCGAGGTCGAGAGTCGCCAGGACCTGGGCGGTCACGCGCGTATCAGTGGAGGCCGCTGGCCATGCTGAGCGACGGCGAACTGCTGCGCTACAGCCGGCAGATCCTGCTGGCCCAGGTGGATATCGCCGGCCAGCTGCGGCTGAAGGACGCCAAGGTGCTCATCGTCGGCCTCGGTGGGCTGGGTTCGCCGGTGGCGCTCTATCTGGCCGCGGCCGGCGTCGGCGAATTGCACCTGGCCGATTTCGACCGGGTCGACCTGAGCAATCTGCAGCGCCAGGTGCTGCACGACGAGAGTCGCATCGGCCAGGGCAAGGTGGATTCCGCCCTGCAACGCCTGGCAACGCTCAATCCTGAGGTACGCCTGGTGCCGTGGCGCGAGGCGCTGGACGCCGACAGTCTGGCGGCGCGCGTCGCCGCGGTGGATCTGGTGCTGGACTGCTCGGACAACTTCACCACCCGGGCGGCGGTGAATGCCGCCTGCGTGGCCCAGGGGCGGCCGCTGGTGAGTGGCGCCGCCATTCGCCTGGAGGGCCAGCTCAGCGTCTTCGACCCGCGCCGCGCCGACAGTCCCTGCTACCACTGCCTCTATGGCGAGGGCAGCGAGGCCGAACTCAGTTGCAGCGAAGCCGGGGTGCTGGGTCCGGTGGTGGGCCTGGTGGGCAGTCTGCAGGCGCTGGAAGCGCTCAAGCTCCTGGCCGGTTTCGGCGAGCCGCTGGTGGGTCGGCTGCTGCTGGTGGATGCGGCAGGCAGCCGCTTCCGTGAATTGCGGGTCAAGCGCGATCCGGGTTGCCCGGTGTGCGGCGCCCGCCATGGCTGACGAGGCGCCGATCGGGGTCTTCGACTCGGGCGTCGGCGGCTTGTCGGTGCTGGCCGAGATACGGCAGCTGTTGCCGGCGGAAACCCTGCATTACGTCGCCGACTGCGGCCATATCCCCTATGGCGAAAAGACCCCTGCCTTCATCCGCGAGCGCTGCCAGCTGATCGCGGCGCGGCTGCACGCCCAGGGCGCAAAGGCGCTGGTGGTGGCCTGCAACACCGCCACCGTGGCGGCGGTCGCTGATCTGCGCGAACGCTATCCCCAGTGGCCCATCGTCGGCATGGAGCCGGCGGTTAAACCGGCGGCCGCGGCTACCCGCAATGGCCGGGTCGGGGTGCTGGCCACCACCGGTACCCTGCAGAGCGCCAAGTTCGCCGCCCTGCTGGACCGCTTCGCCCTGGGCGTCCAGGTGCTGACCCAGCCCTGTCCGGGACTGGTGGAACAGGTCGAGCGCGGCGATCTGCACGGCCCCGAGACCCGGCGTCTGCTGCAGGGCTTTCTCGAACCGCTGTTGGCGGCGGAGTGCGACACCCTGATCCTGGGCTGCACCCATTATCCCTTCTTGCGGCCCCTGCTGGCCGAGCTAGTGCCGCCGGAAGTCATCCTGGTGGATACCGGCGCCGCCGTGGCGCGGCGCTTGCAAAGTCTGCTGGCGGTGGCTGGACGCCTGGCCAGCGGGCCGGCCGGCCCGACGCGCATCTGGACGTCTGGCCCAGCCACCGAGCTAGGCGCGGTGTTGCCGCAGCTCTGGCCGGCAGGGGCCGAGGTAAAGGCGTTCGTCTGACTTTTCTGCCCGGGTTTCGCTCGCCAAACGGTCGTCCAGCGACTAGCATCCGACCCTGTAGGTAAAAATGTCCAAGGCTGTGAACACCTTCACGTCTTGATGGTCAATGCTGGCAGTTCGTAAAAACTAGAAACATCCATAAGGGCACTTTCATGAACAACAAATTGCTTTCCCTTGCAGTGGCCGCCGCGCTTTCGCTGGGTGGCATGGCGTCGGCACAGGCTGTGGAAATCACCGGGGCAGTCGGAGCCACCAGCCAGAGCGGCATGACCTATCGCATCGGTGCCGGTTGGAATTGGGACAAGAGCTGGTGGCAGAGCTCTACCGGCCGCCTGACCGGTTACTGGGATGCGGGCTACACCTATTGGGAAGGCGACAACGGGCGCTCTTCCGATCAGCATTCGTTGTCCTTCGCCCCGGTATTCGTCTACGAATTCGGCCAGGGTCATGTGAAGCCCTTCGTCGAAGCCGGTATCGGCGTCGCGGTCTTCTCCAGCACCAAGGTCGGCGAGCAGGACCTGGGTTCGGCGTTCAACTTCGAAGACCGTATCGGCCTGGGCCTGAAGATCGGCGACACCCAGCGCGTCGGCATCCGTGCGACCCACTATTCCAACGCCGGCATCAAGCAGCCCAACGATGGCATCGAGTCCTATGCGCTGTTCTACAGCCACATCCTCTGATCCAGGGCTGATATGAAAAAAGCCGGATCTAGTCCGGCTTTTTCGTGTCCGTCTTGCGCGCCATGCCGCGGTAGGTGGCCAGCGCCCGCTGGCGACTTTCGCCAAGGTCCACCAGGGGGGTGAGGTAACGGCCCCCCGGGGTGTGCACGGCCTTGCCCTTGAGCTCGGCCAGTTCCGGTACCCAGGTGCGCACATAGTCGCCGCGGGCATCGATCTTGAGCGCCTGGGTGTGGGGATTGAACACCCGAAAATAGGGCACCGAGTCGGTACCGGTGGAGGCGCTCCACTGCCAGCCACCGTTGTTGGAAGCCAGGTCGCCATCGATGAGATGCTGCATGAACCAGCGCTCGCCTTCGCGCCAGTCGATCAGCAGGTTCTTGCAGAGGAACATGGCGGTCAGCATGCGCATGCGGTTGTGCATCCAGCCGGTCTGCAAGAGCTGGCGCATGGCGGCATCGATGAGGGGGATGCCGGTGCGCCCCTGTTGCCAGGCCGCCAGGCCCTCGGGGTCGTCGCGCCAGGGCAGGGCGGTCAGCTCCCGGTTGAACGGCTGGTGCCGCGATACCCAGGGATAGCCCACCAGCACGTGGCGATAGAATTCGCGCCAGAGCAACTCGGTGATCCAGGTGGCCGCGCCCTGCATGCCGCCGCTGAGCAGGCCATCGTTGGCCCGAACCGCTGCCTGCAGGCACTGCCGCGGCGTCAGCACTCCCGCATTGAGATAGGCCGACAATTGGCTGGTACCGGGTTCTGAGGGGATGTCCCGCGCCTGGTGATAATCGCCCAGATCCTCCTGGATGAAGGCTTCCAGGCGCTGCAGCGCCGCCTCTTCGCCGGCCGGCCACAGCCGTTGCACCTCGAGCGAGGGGGTGACGAAGCCCTCGACCGAGCTGGGCGACTCGTCGGCCTGGAGCGGGCCCTTCCGCTGCTTGCCGGGGGCAGGCAGGGGCGCTGGCAGACCGGTTTCCAGGCGCGCCAGGCAGGTCTTCTTGAATTGGCCGAAGACCTTGAAATAACCCCCGTTCTTGGTCAGTACCGTGCCCGGCGCGAACAGTGTCTGGTCCAGATAGCGATGGGCGGCCAGCCCTGCCGCATCGAAGGCCTCTGCCACGGCGTCATCCCGGGCGGCTTCGTTGACGCCGTATTCGTCGTTGAAGTGCAGGTGTTCGATGCCCAGTTTCCTGGCCAGGTCGAGCAACACCTGGGGTGCCTGCGCCCAGCGCTCGGCGTTGCGGATCAGCAAGGGAATGCCAAGGGACCTGAGCGTCTTGCCCAGGGCGGCGAGATTGCGCAGCCAGAAGTCGACCTTGACCGCGGCCTCGTCGTGCGCCTGCCATTGGGCTGGACTCAGCAGGAACACGGCCGTCACCGGCCCCTGCTCGGCGGCGGCGTGGAGAGCGGGGTGATCGAGGGTGCGCAGGTCGGTACGAAACCAGACGAGCTGGCTCATGCATACCGATCCTGACGCAGCAGCCCAGCACTCTGCAGGCGATCGAAAGCCTCGCCCGGACTGCGCGCCGGGGCGGCGTCGGCGGTGAGGGATTCGCCCAGGGCACCCAGGGTCAGGCAGGGGCGGGCATGGCGATTGGCAAAGGTCTGCAGCTGGCGACGCAATTCGCTGTCGGGACGGCTGTCACGGCAGAGGATCAGCGCCCGCGGGTCGAGCTGCTCGACCAGGCGATCGAGATTAGCCGCGGGAATCGACCATTCCACCACTTCGACGGGACAGTCCGTGGCGCTGATCAGCCAGGCGCAGAGCCACAGCGAGACATTCATCGGCGTCTCGTCGAGATTGAGCAGTACCAGCGGCGCACCGCGCAGGCTGTGCTGACTGTGGTAGATCCGCGCACCCAGCTTGCTGCGCAGCCAGGACTGGAAAAACACCTGTTGCAGGCGACCGTCGTCGGTGGCCTGGCTGAGTCGCTCCAGTTCCCGCAGCAACGGCCACAGCAACTGATCCAGCAGCACCCGCGGCGGATAGAGGGAGGCGGCGCGGTTGTAGGCCTCGTCCAGGACGCGCGAGGCGAGCCGGCCAATGGCGTCCATCATCTCCTGGTGGATGCCCTGCCAGGGCGTATCGCTGGGCACCGCTGCCGGTCGTTGGTCGTCGAGCAGGCCCTTGACCTGGCTGACCGCCACACCGCGGGCGATCCAGGCGAGGATCTGCTGCACCCGAACCACATGGGCCTCGCTGTACAGCCGGTGTCCCTTGGGGGTGCGCTTGGGGACCAGCAGGCCGTAACGCCGCTCCCAGGCCCTCAGGGTCACGGCGTTGACGCCGGTACGCCGGGCGATTTCCCGGATGGGCAGCCAGCCTTCGTGCAAGGCGGACTGATAATCCTGCTCCTCGCCATTCGACGGTGAGGGCAAGGGAATGACGCTAGATGGCATTTCGCAGACTCAGACGTTCAGGGTGCGGTTGGAGATAGGCCTGCTCGTTCACATAACGATCCGGATGCTGGCGGAAGTGGTGCTTGAGCAGCGTCAGGGGCACGACCAGGGGGACGATGCCCTCGTGGTACTGCTCGATCAGCTGCTGCATTTCCTGCTTCTCGCTGTCGCTCAGGACCCGGCGCAGATAACCGAAGAGATGATAGAGCACATTGCAGTGAGTACCACGGGTAGCGCACTTTTTCAGTGCAGCCATCAGGCGGCTGAAATACTCCTGACCCAGCTCGTCCAGATTGCGCTGACCGATGCTGCCGACCAGTTGCCCAAGGGCCCGGGCACGATGGGCATCGTGGGCCATGAGCTGGTACTTGTAGCGCGAATGATAGGACAGGAGCGCCCGCGCCGTCAGACCCTGTTGCAGCAGTTGCTGCCAATGGGCATGGGCGAAAACCCGGGTGACGAAGTTTTCCCGTAGTACCGCATCGTTCAGCCGACCGGCCTCTTCGACCGGCAGGTCCGGGCGTAGACGCATGATGGCGGCGGCGAACAGACCGCGGCCGTCGGTTTCACTGCCTTGGCCATTGGCGTGATAGACCTTGACCCTTTCCATGCCGCAAGAGGGCGACTTCTGCATGAAGATGAAGCCGGACAGGTCGGCGAGCTCGCCCGCCATCTTTTCCCCGTAGGCGGTCAGGGCGGCGGTCACGTCCAGGCTGGGATTCAAGGTGCCGACGGCACGCGGCGCCTGGGAATCGCCCACCAGGCGGATGGGCTCGCGCGGCGTACCGAGGCCGATGGCCATCTCCGGGCAGACCCGGACGAAATCGAAATGCTCGGCGAAGGTCTGGCTGCAGAGCCGGGATTCCTTATGCCCACCGTTGTAGCGGACTTCGTCACCCAGCAGGCAGGCACTGATGCCGAGGCGTGGACGGGGCAGGCTGGAAGAGGCGTTGGCAAGCATGGAGATCCCCTGTCGTGTATTTTCTTGTACAAGGATTTTTACTTTGTACAAGTTTGGTGCAACTTTCGACAGGGGGCTTCGGCAAAAGATTCGTCTCAGGTTACAGACGGTATGCGCTTCGTCGCTTAGTCCAGACTACCCAGGAGCTGCTGCGCGGCCTCATGACCACTCAACCAGGCACCTTCCACGCGTCCGCTGGAGCACCAGTCGCCACAGACGAAGACGCCCATGTCGGGATCGGCCAGGGCGCCCCATTGGTGGGGTTGCGCGGGTCGCGCATAGAGCCAGCGATGGGCCAGGGTAAAGCTCGGCGCCGGCAGCGGGCAGCCGATCAACTCGGCGAAGGCGCCATGCAGCCGTTCGATCACCTCTTCCTTGGAGGCGTCGAGATGCGCCTTGCTCCAGGCGCTGGTGGCGTGCAGTACCCAGGTGTCCAGGGTGGTGTCGCGTTCGGGCTTGCAGCGATTGCGCGCCAGCCAGTCCAGTTCGCTGTCCTGCACGAAGCAGCCTTCCACCGGGGTTTGCAGGGGCGTGGCGAAGGCCAGGGCCACCGACCAGGTCGGCTCCATGCTGACGCCGGCCACGGTGGCCGCCAGCTTGGGCACGCTGGAGAGCAGCGCCGTGGCCTGAGGCGCCGGCATGGCGATGACGACCTGGGCGAAAGGCCCGTGGGTCTCGCCGCTGGCGTCCAGCAGGTGCCAGTGCTGGGCCCCGCGAAAGACCTCGGTGATACGGCAGTCGAAGGTGACCGGCAGGTCGCCCAACAGATGGCGGGTGATGGCGCTCATGCGCGGTACCCCGACCCAGCGTGGCTGCTCGTCCTGGGACGGACTCAGGCGCCCGTCGCGATACTGGTAGAGCACCGGATTCCATTCGGCCGCGCAACCGGCCCGCCGCCATTCGTTGAGGGCGTCGATGAAGCGGCGATCGCGGGCGGTGAAATACTGGGCGCCCAGGTCCAGGGCCCCGGCTTCGCTTCTCTTGCTGGCCATGCGGCCGCCGCTGCCGCGGCTCTTGTCGAAGATCTGGACCTGCTGCCCGGCGCGAATCAGCGTCTGGGCTGCGGCAAGTCCGGCTATTCCTGCGCCAACGATGGCGATGGGGGCAGTCATGATGGACCTCGCTTGTCTGACGATTCGCCCTTGTCGAACGTTTGCGCGTGCAAGGGCTCTACGGCTACGACTGGCAACCGTTCTGGATCTTTCGACCCACGACCATACCAAACAATCCTCTTCCCTTCGTTCAGATGCATCCGGGCGGCAGGGCAATACGAGAAGGAAGTGACGACATGCATATCCTGCTGACAGGTGGCACCGGATTGATCGGCCGTGCGCTGTGCCGCCAATGGGCGGCCGCCGGGCACCAACTCACCGTGCTCAGCCGCGACCCGGCACGGGTGGCGCGTGAGTGCGGACCCGACGTGCGCGGCATCGCTCAATTGGAGGCGCTGGGCGACGAGCACCTGGATGCGGTGGTCAATCTGGCCGGCGCGCCCATCGCCGACAAGCCCTGGACCCGCAGTCGCAAGGCCGAACTCTGGCAGAGCCGCATCGGCACCACCGAGCGGTTGATCGAATGGCTGCGTGGGCGCAGCCAGAAGCCCGCGGTGCTGCTGTCGGGCTCGGCCACCGGCTTCTATGGCGACAGCGGCGAGAAGCCGGTGAGCGAAGCGGACAGCCTGGCCGGCGCCGACTTCGCCGGCGAGCTGTGCCTGGCCTGGGAGCAGATCGCCAACGAGGCCGAGCAACTGGGTATCCGCGTGGTCAACCTGCGCACCGGTCTGGTGCTGGCCGCCGACGATGGCTTCCTGTTGCGCCTGTTGCCGCCGTTCCGCTTCGGCCTGGGCGCGCGCCTGGGTAACGGACGCCAATGGATGCCCTGGATTCATTTACAGGATCAAATCGGGGCCATCGATTTTCTTCTCAACCGCAGCGACGCCCAGGGTCCTTATAATCTCTGTGCCCCCGAGCCAGTGCGCAACCGGGACTTCACCGAGGCGCTGGGACGGGCCTTGCGGCGCCCGGCGCGATTGCTGATTCCCGCCTTCGCCCTGCGCCTGATGGGAGAGCTGTCCATCCTCTTGCTGGGTGGTCAGCGCGCCCGGCCCGAGCGCCTGCTCGCTGCCGGGTATGTCTTTCGCTATCCCGAGCTGGATGCGGCCCTGGCCGACCTGCTCGCCGCCAAGGATTCACGATGACTACCAACGCTCTGCTGCTCGCCAATCTGGGTTCGCCCGATTCGCCCCACGTCCCCGACGTGAAGCGCTATCTGAACCAGTTCCTGATGGATCCCTATGTGGTCGATCTGCCCTGGCCACTGCGTCGGCTGCTGGTGTCGCTGGTGCTGATCAAGCGGCCCGCCGCCTCGGCCGAGGCCTATGAGTCGATCTGGTGGGACGATGGCTCACCGCTGATCGTGCTCAGCCGCCGGCTGCAGGAGGCCGTGCGGCCCCTCTGGCGCCATGGTCCGGTGGAGTTGTGCATGAGATACGGCGAGCCCTCGGTGGAGTCGGTGCTCAAGCGCCTGGCCAGCCAGGGCATCCGCGAGGTGACCTATGCGCCGCTCTATCCGCAATTCGCCGACAGCACCACCACCACCGCCATCGTCGAGGCGCGGCGGGTGATCGAGGCCCATCAGCTGCCGCTGACGCTGAAGATCCTGCCGCCGTTCTACGATCGCCCGGAGTACCAGGCGGCGCTGGCGGCCAGCGTCGAGCCCTATCTCGAGGAGCCCTACGACCACCTGCTGCTGTCCTTCCACGGCCTGCCCGAGCGGCATATCCGCAAGCTGGTCAAGGATCGCAGCCACGACCTGCGCGCGCCCGACAGCAGCAAGGTCACCGCCAAGGCGCTGGCCGTCTGCTACCGCAGCCAATGCCAGCGCACCGCCGAACTGGTGACCAAGCGCCTGGGCATTCCCGCTGGCAAGTGGTCGGTGTCCTTCCAGTCGCGGCTGGGCAAGGACAAGTGGATCGAGCCCTATACCGAGGCGCGGCTGGACGAGCTGGCCAAGGCCGGGGTCAAGCGCCTGCTGGTGATGTGCCCGGCGTTCGTCGCCGACTGCATCGAGACGCTGGAAGAGATCGGCGATCGCGGCCGCGAACAGTTCATCGAAGCCGGTGGCCGGGAGCTGGTGCTGATTCCCTGCGTCAACGACGACCCGGCCTGGGCCCGGGCGCTGGTGGCACTGTGCGAAGAGGTGGCGGAACTGCCGCCGCAGCCCATTGAGCAGCCCAGGATGCCGGCGTAACGGCATCCTGAGCTGGCCGTCAGAGCAGCGGACGCTCTGGCGGTTCGGCATCCTTCTTCCAGGCGTTGTGCCCGGGCAGGACCAGGTTGAGGCCGATGGCGATCAGGCCGCAGAGGGAGATGCCCTTTAGGCCGATCTCGCCGTTGCCGAAGACGATGCCGCCAATGCCGAACACCAGGGTCACCGAGACGATCACCAGGTTGCGCGCCTCGGACAGGTCCACCTGATGGCGGATCAGGATGTTGAGGCCCACCACCGCGATGGAGCCGAACAGCAGGCAGAGGATGCCACCCATGACCGGCACCGGGATGGTCTGCAGCGCCGCGCCGAACTTGCCGACGAACGCCAGCACCATGGCGAAGCCCGCCGCCCACAGCATGACCCGCGGATTGTGGTTCTTGGTCAGCATCACCGCGCCGGTCACCTCGGCGTAGGTGGTGTTGGGCGGCCCGCCGAACAGCCCGGCGGAGGAGGTGGCCAGGCCATCGCCCAGCAGGGTGCGGTGCAGACCGGGCTGCTTGAGGTAGTTCTTGCCGGTCACTCCGCCCACCGCGATCACCCCGCCGACATGCTCGATGGCTGGCGCCAGGGCCACCGGCACCATGAACAGGATGGCGCCCCAGTGGAATTCCGGCGCGACGAAGGCCGGGATCGCCAGCCAGGGCGCGGCGGCTATCCCCTCGGTATGGACGATGCCGAAGACGAAGGCCAGCGCGTAGCCGACGAAGACGCCCGCCAGAATGGGCACCAGGCGGAACATGCCCTTGCCGTAGATGGCCACCAGCAGGGTGGTGACCAGCGCCGGCATGGAGATCAGCATCGCCGTGGCATAGGGAACCAGCTGGGCGCTGCCGTCACCAGCCTTGCCCATGGCCATGTTGGCCGCCACCGGCGACAGACCGAGGCCGATGGAGATGATCACCGGGGCGATCACCACCGGCGGCAGCAGGCGGTCGATGAAGCCCACGCCGCGCACCTTCACCGCCAGGCCGAGGAAGGTGTAGACGAAGCCGGCCGCCACCACCCCGCCGAGCACCGCCGGCAGACCGAATTCAGCCTTGGCGGCGATGATCGGGGCGATGAAGGCGAAGCTCGATGCCAGGAACACCGGTACCTGACGGCCGGTGACCAGATGGAACAGCAGGGTGCCGAAGCCTGCGGTGAACAGGGCCACATTGGGGTCCATGCCGGTGATCAGCGGCATCAGCACCAGGGCGCCAAAGGCCACGAAGAGCATCTGGGCGCCCACCACGATCTCCCGCCAGAGCGGTTCCCGCGCGGTCACGCTCAGGCGTCCTTCTGCTTGGTGCCGAAGATCTTGTCACCGGCATCGCCCAGCCCCGGCAGGATGTAGCCGTGCTCGTTGAGGCGCTCGTCGATGGAGGCGGTGTAGAGGCGCACGTCCGGATGGGCTTCCTCGACCGCGGCGATGCCTTCGGGCGCCGCCACCAGCACCAGGGCGCGGATTTCCTTGGCCCCGGCCTTTTTCAGCAGGTCGATGGTGGCGATCATGGAGCCGCCGGTGGCCAGCATGGGGTCGATGATCATGGCCATCCGCTGGTCCAGTTCACCCACCAGCTTTTCCAGGTAGGTGTGGGCCTGCAGGGTGGATTCGTTGCGGGCGAGGCCGACCACGCTGACCCGGGCGCTGGGGATCAGGCTGAGCACGCCGTCGAGCATGCCGATGCCGGCACGCAGGATGGGCACCACGGTGACCTTCTTGCCGGAGATCTTTTCCACCTTGACGGTGCCGCACCAGCCCTCGATGTCCACCTCTTCCACCGGCAGGTCCTTGGTCGCCTCGTAGGTGAGCAGGGCACCGACTTCCTGGGCCAGTTCGCGAAAGTTCTTGGTGCTGATGTCGGCGCGCCGCATCAGGCCGAGCTTGTGACGGATGAGCGGATGGCGGATTTCGTGAACGGGCATGGGATTCTCCAGAGACGGTAGGGCAGCGGATCGAGGACGGTTTCGGTACGACCGGCGGCCCGAAGGCCTGCCGCAGGAAGGGCAGGCGCACAAAAAAACCGCGGTACATTAAAGCATCCGACCCGAGGTGGGCAGTACCCTGCGACAATAGTAGCCGCCTGGCGGCGCTTGAGATCGGTCCGCGGTGTCTGTACCTTTGCCGCCTTTTATCCGCGCCAACCATCAGGCCGGCGCCCCGTCCCCCCGGAGAAGCCCCATGTCCGCCGATCTCGCCCACATCCGCCAGGTCATGCAGGAAGCCGATTGCCTGTATGACGAAGCCCAGGTCGAAGCGGCCATCGACCGGCTCGCCGCGTCCATCACCGCCGATCTCGCCGAGCGTAATCCGGTGGTCTTCTGCGTCATGAACGGCGGCTTGATCCTGACCGGCAAGCTGGCCACCCGGCTGAATTTCCCGCTGGAGATGTCCTATCTGCACGCTACCCGCTATCGCAACGAGACCACCGGCGGCGAGCTGTTCTGGAAGGCCAAGCCCGAGGTGTCCTTCATCGATCGCGACGTGCTGATCGTCGACGACATCTTCGACGAGGGCCACACCCTCAAGGCCATCATCGACTTCTGCCGCCACGCCGGCGCCCGCGAGGTCCATACCGCCGTGTTGATCGACAAGACCCACGACCGCAAGGTCAAGGGCCTGGAGGCCACCTACGTCGGCCTGCCCTGCATCGATCGCTACATCTTCGGCTATGGCATGGACTACAAGGGCTACTGGCGCAACGCGCCCGGCATCTACGCCGTGAAGGGGCTGTGACCGCTCAGCTGTTCGATCAGGCGCTGTTCGCCGACCTGCTCCGGCAGGCGGCGGCCAGCCCGCGACGGCGCGCCCATCACAACCTGCACAGCATGGATGAGCCATGCCATCGCCTGGTGGTGGGGATGTGCGAAGACAGCTACATACCGCCCCACCGCCATCTGGATCCGCGCAAGGCCGAGAGTCTGCTGGTGCTGCAGGGCCGGCTGGGGCTGCTGACCTTCAGCGACGAGGGGCAGGTGCTGGTGCGCCGCGAATTGTCCCAGCGCGCCGGTTGCCCGGGCGTCGATCTCGCCCCCGGGCACTACCATGCGCTGGTGGCCCTGGACGGCGACTGCCTGTTCTTCGAATGCAAGGCCGGGCCCTTCGTGCCGCTGGGCGAGGGTGAACGACCGGCCTGGGCCCCGCTGGAGGGCGTACCCGACGCCGAGCGCTATCGCAGCTGGATGCGCGCTCAATTCGATTGAACTTTCGACCAGGGTCGCGGTATCACCATGGTTTGTCACTGGCGGGCAGGCGAGGGGCAGGGTTAGAATCGGTCCTCCTTTTCTCCAAAGAATCCCCCAGCACAGGTAGCCAAAGGATGCGCAAGGATAAAAAGCAGGTCATCGGTGAAGCGATCAGCGACGAGCAGATCAGGCTGTTCCTCGATGTCGAACCGGCGGACGATACCCCCGCGTCTCTGCACAAGCTGGTCAAGGCCTATCGCGGCCTGCGTCCGGACGATTTCGAGCGCTTCGTCGGCTTCTTCGTCGAGGCTGGCTACGACCTGGATGCCCGCAACGACCAGGGCGAGGACTTCATCGAACTGATCCGCAGCCATCGTCAGGCCGAGCCCTATATCGACGCCCTGCGCGCCGCCCACGCCTGATTCGGTTGATAAGTGCCTGCGCTCGGTCATGCTGCGTTAAAAACCGGCTCGGAATGCTCATTTACCCTGTGTAAACTCCGCTTCCTCGCCGATTTTTGCCTTGCCTGACCTTCGCTCGGCCACTTCTCAAGCAAGCCTAAAAAAGAAACCCCGCCATGGCGGGGTTTCTTTTTGCCTGGTGAACGGGCCGCCTGAGCGGCCCGTCGGCCATCAGGCGTCGCGGTTGCGGGTCAGCAGCGCGGGCTTCTCGCTGCGGGGCCGGCTTGGCATCTCTTCCAGCTGCTCCAGGGTCGGCAGGCGATCGGCACGCGACGGCTTGTGCACGATCTTCGGCTGCGGCTTGTTCGACGCCCGCTCTTCCGTGGCATAGGCGCGTGGCTCGCTGGGCGCGGCTTCATAGGGCCGGGCGGCACGGGGCTGGCCGTTCTGACCACGACGCTTGCCGGGCTGCTGCTGTTGCTGGCTGCGCGGACCGCGGGCAGCGCCCTGGCCTTGACCCTGGCGGGGCTGGCCCTGGCCGCCGGTCGTGGCGGCGCGCGGCGCGTTGCCGCCGTTGCCACTACGCGGACCCTTGCGGCCCTTGCCCTGGTAGGGGCTCACGTAGTCGACGCTATTGCCGAAGTTGTCGTAGGCGTCATCCAGAAATTCTTCCGGATCACGATTGCGCGGCTGCTGCACAACGGCCTGGCCGGGTTGCGCATTGGCCTGACCGGCGTCATCGCGATCGCGGCGGTCGCGACGATTGCGGGAACGACCCTTGCGCTCGCCCTGGGGCTGGGCGCCGGACTGCTCGCTACCGGCGGCCTTGCCCTGGTTCTGGCCCTGATTCTGGCCTTTGCCTTCGCTGCGCGCCGGCTTGTCGGCCTTCTTCTGACGATTCTGCTGCGGCTTGCCACGGGGTTCGCGCGGGGCGCGCACTTCCGGCTGCTCGGGCGGCACGGACTGCGGATCGAAGCCCTGCATGTCGCCATCCGGAATGCTCTGCTTGGTCAGGCGCTCGATGGCCTTGAGCAGCTTCTCTTCGTCCGGCGCCACCAGCGAGATGGCTTCGCCACTGCGACCGGCCCGGCCGGTACGGCCGATGCGGTGCACATAGTCTTCCTCGACATTGGGCAGCTCGAAGTTGACCACGTGGGGCAACTGGTCGATGTCCAGGCCGCGGGCGGCGATGTCGGTGGCGACGAGGACGCGAACCTCGTTGCTCTTGAAGTCGGCCAGGGCCTTGGTGCGGGCATTCTGGCTCTTGTTGCCATGGATCGGCGCGGCCGGCAGGCCATGCTTGTTCAGGTACTCGGCGAGACGGTTGGCGCCGTGCTTGGTGCGGGTGAACACCAGCACCTGTTCCCAGGCACCCAGGGTGATCAGGTGGGCGAGCAGGGCGCGCTTCTGGTTGGCCGGAATGCGGAACAGCCGCTGTTCGATGCGCTCGACGGTGGTGTTCGGCGGGGTGACCTCGATCCGCTCGGGATCCTGCAGCAACTTGCCGGCGAGGTCGGTGATGTCCTTGGAGAAGGTGGCCGAGAACAGCAGATTCTGGCGCTGCGCCGGCAGGCGGGCCAGGACCTTCTTCACGTCATGGATGAAGCCCATGTCGAGCATGCGGTCGGCTTCGTCCAGCACCAACACCTCGACGGCGGACAGATCGACGCTTTGCTGGCCGGCGAGGTCCAGCAGCCGACCCGGGCAGGCGACGAGGACATCGACACCCTTGGCCAGGGCGGTGACCTGCGGCTTGAGGCCGACGCCACCGAAGACGCAGGCGCTGCGCATGGGCAGGTCGCGGGCATAGACCTTGAAGCTGTCGTGCACCTGAGCCGCCAGTTCGCGGGTCGGCGTCAGTACCAGCACGCGGGGCTGCTTGGCCACATAGTGGTGACCATCGGGATGACCGTTGGGGAACAGGCGCTCGAGCACCGGCAGCGCGAAGCCGCCGGTCTTGCCGGTGCCGGTCTGGGCAGCCACCATCAGATCGCGACCCTGCAGGACGGCCGGAATGGCGCGTTGCTGAACAGGCGTGGGATTCGTGTAGCCAGCGTCTTCCACGGCGCGGGCAAGGGCCTCGGAGAGACCGAGGGAAATGAAGGACATGCGGGGTTCCTGTCTCTGTCGGCGTCCCGCCGACGTGGGGGCGCGGTTGCGCTGCCGGTTGACGTCCGAAAGGTTTCGGACGTCTCGCCCACCCTCATCATCCTGCGCTGGATGAAGAGTCGGGCGATGACCGGTAGCGGTAATCACGATTGGGCGAAGTCGCCGCCAGTTCGCCTGGCCGACTTCAAAAACCGAGGTTTCGCCAGATGGCGATACACGGCTCCGCTTGGTTCAGGGTGTAGAAGTGCACACCAGGTGCCCCGCCTTCGAGCAGTCGCTCGCAGAGGGCGGTCATGACTTCTTCGCCAAAGGCCTGGATGCTCTGGGTATCGTCACCGTAGGCTTCCAGTTGCTTCCGCAGCCAGCGTGGCAGTTCAGCGCCACAGGCATCGGAGAAGCGTGCCAACTTGCTGTAGTTGGTGATCGGCATGATGCCAGGGATCACCGGGGCTTCGACTCCCAGTTTGCGGACACGTTCCACAAAATGGAAGTAGCAGTCGGCGTTGAAGAAGTACTGGGTGACCGCGCGGTCAGCACCGGCCTCCATCTTGTACACGAAATTGCGCACGTCGTCCGTAAAGCTGCGCGCCTGCGGATGGGTTTCCGGATAGGCGGCGACTTCGATATGGAAGTGATCGCCGGTCTCCTCGCGGATGAAGGCGACCAGATCGCTGGCATAGCGCAATTCGCCACCGCCGGACAGGCCCATGCCGGACGGCAGGTCGCCGCGCAGGGCGACGATGCGGTTGATGCCGGCTTCCTGGTACTGCTGCAGCAACTCGCGCAGCTTGGCCTTGCTGTCGCCGACGCAGGACAGATGCGGCGCGGTCGGTACCCCGACCTCGTCGTTGAGCTGGCGCACGGTGCGATAGGTGCCGTCGCGGGTGGAACCGCCGGCGCCGTAGGTGCAGGAAAAGAACTCCGGCCCGTGGCCAGCCAGCTGCCGCGCCGTGGCGATCAGCTTCTCGTGGCCCGCTTCGGTCTTGCAGGGAAAGAATTCGAAACTCAGACTGGGTTTCACGGCGTCTCTCTCGTGAGCAGCCTCCCGCTCCGGGGAGCGGGAGGCTTGGCCATCAGTAACGGTAGCTGTCGGGCTTGAAGGGGCCTTCCTGGGTCACGCCGATGTACTTGGCCTGAGCCTCGGTCAGGCGGGTCACCACGCCACCGAAGCCCTTGACCATTTCCAGCGCCACCTCTTCGTCGAGCTTCTTGGGCAGGACCATGACGGTGACGTTGGCGGTCTTCTCGGCGACCGGCAGGTCGGCGAACTTCTCCTGGTACAGGTGGATCTGCGCCAGCACCTGGTTGGCGAAGGAACCGTCCATGATGCGGCTGGGATGGCCGGTGGCATTGCCCAGGTTCACCAGACGGCCTTCGGCCAGCAGGATCAGGTAGTCGTCGTTGGTCGGATCGACGGTCAGGCCGGTGCGGTGGATCTTGTGCACCTGCGGCTTCACCTCTTCCCAGCCCCAGTGCTGGCGCATGAAGGCGGTGTCGATCTCGTTGTCGAAGTGACCGATGTTGCACACCAGGGCACGCTTCTTCAGTGCCTTGAGCATGTTGGCGTCACAGACGTTGACGTTGCCGGTAGTGGTGACGATCAGGTCGATCTTGCCCAGCAGGGCGCGATCCACGGAGGCTTCGGTGCCGTCGTTCAGACCGTCGACATAGGGCGAGACCAGCTCGTAGCCGTCCATGCAGGCCTGCATGGCGCAGATCGGGTCGACTTCCGAGACCTTGACGATCATGCCTTCCTGGCGCAGCGAGGCAGCCGAACCCTTGCCCACGTCGCCGTAGCCGATCACCAGCGCCTGCTTGCCGGACAGCAGGTGGTCGGTGGCACGCTTGATGGCGTCGTTGAGGCTGTGGCGGCAGCCGTACTTGTTGTCGTTCTTGCTCTTGGTGACCGAGTCGTTGACGTTGATCGCCGGGACCTTGAGGGAGCCGTCCTTGAGCATGTCCAGCAGGCGGTGCACGCCGGTGGTGGTCTCTTCGGTGATGCCGTGCACGCGTTCCAGCACCTGGGGGTACTTGTCGTGCAGGATCTGGGTCAGGTCACCGCCGTCGTCCAGCACCATGTTGGCGTCCCAGGGCTGGCCATCCTTGAGGATGGTCTGCTCGATGCACCACTCGTATTCGGCTTCGGTCTCGCCCTTCCAAGCGAACACCGGGATGCCGGCGGCGGCGATGGCGGCGGCGGCCTGGTCCTGGGTGGAGAAGATGTTGCAGCTGGACCAGCGCACTTCGGCGCCCAGGGCCACCAGGGTCTCGATGAGCACGGCGGTCTGGATGGTCATGTGGATGCAGCCGAGGATCTTGGCGCCGGCCAGGGGTTGTTCACCGGCGTACTTGCGCCGCAGACCCATCAGGGCGGGCATTTCCGATTCGGCGATGATGACTTCGCGACGACCCCAGTCAGCCAGGGAGATGTCGGCGACCTTGAAATCGTTGAAAGCGGCAGGCGTGAGGACAGCGCTCATTGAAGAGTCTCCATTCGTTAGGTGCGAATGGGCGCCGTTGATGCGTTCTGATAACGCTCCGCTCGAGCCTGACAACGTCTGGCGTCATGCCCGCCGAGGGTCCGCGCCAGCGGCGGGTCGGCTAGGATGGGATAACGCAGCGTGCTGCAGCGCCCCTCGAACGGAAGGCGGAGCGGCCTGGTGGCCGCGATGCGCGGGCAGTATAACGAGGATCGCGATAAACCCAAAGGGTGGCGCTCTGCCTCAGGTCCGGCGGAATCTACCGCGCGCACCCCGATCTGATGCTCAAACCCCCCGGAAATTCAAGGAGCCCTGATGAACTTCCATACCCGCAAGTGGGTGAAACCCGAAGACCTCAACGCCAATGGCACCCTGTTCGGCGGCAGCCTGCTCAAGTGGATCGACGAGGAGGCGGCGATCTACGCCATCGTGCAGCTGGAAAATCCCAAGGTGGTGACCAAGTACATCTCGGAGATCAATTTCATCAGCGCCTCGCGTCAGGGCGACATCATCGAACTGGGCATCACCGCCACCGAGTTCGGTCGTACCTCGATCACCCTGAGATGCGAGGTGCGCAACAAGATCACCCGCAAGAGCATCCTCACCATCGACAAGATCGTCTTCGTCAACCTGGACGAGGAAGGCAATCCGGTGCCCCACGGCAAGACCCGGATCACCTACGTCGAGGACAGGTTCAAGGACTCGCCCTGAGCCCCCCACGGGTCACGTCCAGTCGGCGCCGCTCGGCCCAGTAGAGCAGCAGCTCGCGCAGCTGGGAGAGTTCGATCGGTTTGCCCATGTGGCCGTCCATGCCGGCCTCCTGGGCGCGATCCTTGTGCTCGGCGAGGATATGGGCGGTCAGGGCCACCACCGGGGTGCGCGAGCGGTGATTCTGCTGTTCCCAGGCGCGTAGCCGGCGGGTGGCGCCGAAGCCGTCCAGCAAGGGCATCTCGCAGTCCATCAGGATGAGGTCGTAGGTGTTCTGCTGGAGCTTCTCGAAGGCCTCCAGGCCGTTGCTCACGGTGTCAGGTTCGACCCCGAGTTTCTTGAGCATGCCGCGGATCACCTTGACCGAGATGCTGTTGTCTTCGGCCACCAGCACGCGGAAGTCGCTGGGAATGCCGCTGGGCTGTTCCTGGGGCTCGGGTTCGCTGGCCCGCTGGCCACGGCGCGACAGCTCGTCGGCCAGGGTGGCCCTGAGGGTATAGCCGGCCACCGGCTTGGCCAGCACCCGCTTGATGCCGGCGTTGCGGGCGATGACCTTGCTCGGCGCATTGCTCAGGCCGGTGAGCATGATCAGCAGCAGGTCGTGGTTGAGATTCTCGTCTTCGTTGATGCGCGCGGCGAGCTGCATGCCGGTCATGCCCGGCATCTGCTGATCGAGCAGCACCACGTCGAAGTATTCCCGCAGGTGCGACTGGGTGCGCAGCAGGGCCAGGGCCTCGCGCCCGGAGGCGGCGGTGACCGCCTGCATGCCCCAGGCGCTGCACTGCTGCTGCAGGACCTTGCGGCACAGTTCGTTGTCATCGACCACCAGCACCCGCACGTCCTGCAGCGGATAGTCGCTGTCGCCGCGCGACAGCACCAGGGCCTGGGCCGGGATGGGCAGGCTGATCCAGAAGCTCGACCCCCCCTCGGCGTTGTTCTGGATGCCGAAGTCGCCCTGCATCAACAGCACCAGCTGGCGAGCGATGATCAGGCCGAAATCCAGGCTGTCGGTATCGCCGGTGAGGAAGTCGCGGCTGTTGAGGTGGGTGGACAGCAGCTGGCGACTCAGCGCCGCGTCCAGCGGGGTGCCGCTGTCCTGCACCGAGATGCGCAGGCGCGGCGCCTGGCCGGTGGCCTCTTCCAGGGAGATCACCAGCAGGATCTCGCCTTCTTCGGTGCGCTGGAAGGCGTTTTCTAGCAGGTTGAGCAGGATCTGGCGCAGGCGGGTGGGATCGCCGATGAAGCGCCGGGGTACCTGGGGCTGGATGAAGCTGAGCAATTCGACGCGGTGTTCCTCGGCGCGGGGCCGGAAGATGTCCAGGCAGTCGTCGAGCAGGGCATTGAGGTCGAAGGTGACCTCTTCCAGTTCGATCTGGCCGCTTTCCAGGCGGGTGATGTCGATGATCTCGTTGATCAGATTGAGCAGCTCGGCGCCGGCGCTGTGAATGGTCTGCACATAGTCGCGCTGCTTGGCCGACAGAGCGGTGCCCTGCAGCAATTCGGTCATGCCCAGCACGCCGTTCATGGGGGTGCGGATCTCGTGGCTGATGCGCGAGAGGAATTCGGCCTTGCCCTTGAGCTCCGCATGGTTGGCCACGCGATCACGGGTACGGGTGAAGTGCTCTTCGCGCAGGTAGCGGCGGCGCTCCTCCAGGGCCAGGGTGAGCAGGATGCCGCTGAACATGCAGCTGGCGATCAGGCCGCGGCCCATCCACACCGGGGGGTTGGCATAGCCGGCCAGAATCGGCAGCGCGATCAGCCCGGCCAGGGCCAACAGGGCACAGCTCACCACCAGCAGGCGGGCATAGCGGGCGCCCTGGTGCCAGCGCTCCACGGCGATGCCCAGGCAGGCGAGCAGGGCCAGGCCGTTGACGGCCATCAACCAGTCGCCGACGTAGATATCGCCGGCGGCGATGCGACCCACCGCGGCCAGGCCGACCACGGCCAGCAAGACTCTGACCAGCTGACGCATCCAGGGTGGCAGGCGCCGCCAGCCAAAGAAGGCGCCGATCAGATTCAGCCCGGCGGCGCTGCAGGCCAGCACCGACAGATCGGTCAGCAAGGGCGCCTGGCCCTTGAAGCTGCCGAGCAGGAACTTGCTCAAGCCGAACAGGTTCAGCGCCACGCCCACCAGCATCACCAGCAGCAGGGTCAGGGCACTGGTAGCACGACTGCGGTGATAGAGCAGCTGGACGCCGTTATACAGCGCCAGCATCGCCAGGCAACCCAGCAGTACGCCGAACATCACCAGGCGGTGAGTGACCTCGGCTTCGGCACTGCTGCTCAGGGTCAGGGCGATCCGCAGCGGCTGGGGCGATTCGAACCTCAGGAAGAGGTCGAGCGGTTCATCGCTGTGCGGAATCGGAAAGACGAAGTCGCGACTGACCTGCTGCGGATTGAGCAGCGGTCGCGACAGGCCATCGCGGATCTCGCTGAGCAGTTGGTCGTCGCGGTAGGCGAAGAAGTCGAGATAGCCCACATTGGGCGAAATGATGCGCAGCAGACGCTGTTGCGTATCGGGCTGGATACGGGTGTGCAGCCAGAGCGCGCCGGTGCCGGCGGGGCGGTGGGCCTTGGCGGCGGTCAGCGGCTTGAAGGCGGACAGGCGGTCGCGGACGTCGTCGAGCGAGAATTCGCCGGTGACGTCCTCATACTGCGCCCAGCCCGCATCCGGCGTGTTCTCGGCCTGTACGGAGTTGGCCACCAGCAGCAACAGCAGCCAGCTGATCACAAAGCCTATGGCGATCCAGAGCCGGTGCACGAGAGTTCCCTTCGCGAATGCGGACGTCGAGTATAGATCAGCTAGTCACGTCTGTTGACGTAACAGTGTAACAGGCTGATCCCTTGGGCGAGCTTCAGTGTCGCTCGCGAGCGATGGCGCGGTAGCCGATGTCGCTGCGGTGGAAGCAGCCATTCCAGGAGATTTCCCGGGCTAGCACAGAGGCGTTCTGCTGGGCGGCGGAGACCGTTTCGCCCAGGGCCGTGGCGCACAGCACCCGACCGCCGGCCGTCACGACCTGACCGTCGCGCAGGCTGGTGCCGGCGTGGAACACCTTGCCCGGCAGGGCCGCGGCAGCTTCGAGACCGGCGATGGCATCACCCTTGGCATAGTCACCTGGATAGCCGCCAGCGGCCAGGACGATGCCCAGGCTCGGGCGCGGATCCCAGCAGGCTTCGATCTTGTCGAGGGCCTCGGCCAGGGCGGCTTCCACCAGCAGCACCAGGCTGGACTGCAGGCGCAGCATCACCGGTTGGGTCTCGGGATCGCCGAAACGGCAGTTGAATTCGATGACCTTGGGCGCACCGCTCTGGTCGATCATCAGACCGGCGTAGAGAAAGCCGGTGTAGACATTGCCTTCGCGGGCCATGCCGGCCACGGTGGGTTCGATGATTTCGCGCATGACCCGGGCGTGGACCTCGGGGGTCACCACCGGCGCCGGGGAGTAGGCGCCCATGCCGCCGGTGTTGGGGCCGCTGTCGCCGTCGCCGACGCGCTTGTGGTCCTGGCTGGTGGCCATGGGCAGCACGTTCTTGCCGTCGACCATGACGATGAAGCTGGCTTCCTCGCCGTCGAGGAATTCCTCGATCACCACCCGCGCCCCGGCATCGCCGAAGGCGTTGCCGGAAAGCATGTCACGCACGGCGTCCTCGGCTTCGGCCAGGGTCATGGCGACGATCACGCCCTTGCCGGCGGCCAGGCCATCGGCCTTGATCACGATGGGCGCACCCTGCGCGCGCAGATAGGCCAGGGCCGGCTCCACCTCGGTGAAGTTGGCATAGGCGGCGGTGGGGATCTGGTGCCGGGCCAGGAAGTCCTTGGTGAAGGCCTTGGAGCCTTCCAGCTGGGCCGCGCCGGCGGTGGGGCCGAAGCAGGGCAGGCCGCGGCGGCGGAACAGATCGACCACCCCGGCTACCAGCGGCGCCTCGGGGCCGACGATGGTCAGCTCGACGTTGGCGGCGGCGAAGTCGGCCAACTGGTCCAGGGCCAGGACGTCGAGGGCGACGTTCTCGCACTTGGCCTCGGTGGCGGTGCCGGCGTTACCGGGGGCGACATAGACCTTGGTGACCCGGGTGTCCTGGGCGACCTTCCAGGCCAGGGCGTGTTCGCGACCGCCGCTGCCGATGATGAGTACGTTCATGAAGCTTTCCTCTGGGCGGACCGCACGTGGCCATCCGCCGTTGACGATGGAGTCGACGCCGAAGGCCCGATGCCTTCGGCGGGGCGGGCCTTAGTGACGGAAGTGGCGCATGCCGGTGAAGACCATGGCGATGCCGGCTTCGTCGGCGGCGGCGATGACTTCGGCGTCGCGCATGGAGCCGCCCGGCTGGATCACCGCGGTGATGCCATTGGCCGCGGCGTTGTCGATGCCGTCACGGAAGGGGAAGAAGGCGTCCGAGGCCATGACCGCCCCGGCCACGGCCAGACCGGCGTGCTCGGCCTTGATGGCGGCGATGCGTGCCGAGTTGACGCGGCTCATCTGGCCGGCACCGATACCCACGGTCTGCTGGCCCTTGGCATAGACGATGGCGTTGGATTTGACGAACTTGGCCACCTTCCAGGCGAAGATCAGGTCCTGCAGCTCCTGTTCGCTGGGCGCGCGCTGGGTCACCACCTTGAGGTCGTCGGCGGTGATCATGGCGATGTCGCGGCTCTGCACCAGCAGACCGCCGTTGACGCGCTTGAGGTCCAGGCCGGGCTTGCGCTCGGCGGGCCATTCGCCGCATTCCAGCAAGCGGACGTTGGCCTTGGCCGCCACCACCTCGCGGGCCTCGGCGCTGACGCGCGGGGCGATGATCACCTCGACGAACTGGCGTTCGACGATGGCGCGGGCGGTCTCGGCGTCCAGTTCGCGGTTGAAGGCGATGATGCCGCCAAAGGCCGACTCGCTGTCGGTGGCATAGGCCAGTTCATAGGCCTGGCGGATGTCGCCGGCCACGGCCACGCCGCAGGGGTTGGCGTGCTTGACGATGACGCAGGCCGGCGCGTCGTAGCTCTTCACGGTTTCCAGGGCGGCGTCGGTGTCGGCGACGTTGTTGAAGGACAGTTCCTTGCCCTGCAACTGGGTGGCGGTGGCCACGCAGGCTTCGCTGGCGTGCTCGACATAGAAGGCGGCCTGCTGGTGCGGGTTCTCGCCGTATCTCATGTCCTGCGCCTTGATGAACTGGGCGCTGAAGGTGCGCGGGAAGGCGGCGCGGCCTGCGGTGGACAGGGTCTCGGCCTGCTGGTCGATGCTGCCCAGGTAGTTGGCGATCATGCCGTCGTAGGCGGCGGTGTGCTCGAAGGCCTTGAGCGCCAGGTCGAAGCGCTGGGCATAGGTCAGGCCGCCGGCCTTGAGGTCGTCGAGGATGGCCGCGTAGTCGCTGGCATTGACCACGATGGCGACGTCCTTGTGGTTCTTGGCCGCGCTGCGGACCATGGTCGGCCCGCCGATGTCGATGTTCTCGATGGCGTCGGCCAGGCTACAGCCGGGCTTGGCCACGGTGGCGGCGAAGGGGTAGAGATTGACCGCGACCAGGTCGATCGGACGGATGCCGTGTTCGCTCATCACCTCATGGTCGACGCCACGACGACCGAGGATGCCGCCGTGGATCTTGGGATGCAGGGTCTTGACGCGACCGTCCATCATCTCCGGGAAGCCGGTGTAGTCGGCGACTTCCACCGCCGGGATGCCTTCGTCGCGCAAGAGCTTGTAGGTGCCGCCGGTGGACAGGATTTCCACGCCGATGGCCGCGAGTTCACGGGCGAAGTCGACGACGCCCGTCTTGTCGGACACGCTGATCAGCGCACGGCGGACGGGGAGGAGAGAGGTCTGGTCGGTCATGGTCATGTCCATCAGGAGGAAGAAGACCGCCGGTCAAGCCCCCTGGGCCGCCGGCGAGGAGGCGGATCAGAGCAGGTCGTACTGCTTGAGCTTCTTGCGCAGGGTGCCGCGATTGAGCCCGAGCATCTCCGACGCCTTGGTCTGGTTGCCCTTGACGTAATTCATCACGCTTTCGAGCAGGGGTGCTTCCACTTCGCAGAGCACCATGTTGTAGACGTCGGTCACCGGCTGCCCATCGAGGTGGGCGAAGTAATTGCGCAGCGCCTTTTCCACGCTGTCGCGCAGCGTCTGGCCTTCCTGCAGGGGAGCGGTCAGGTGCTGCTTGAGGTCGCCGTTGTCACTCACGGGCGCTGTTCCAGTCAAAGTCTCGGTCATCGAATTCATGCCACCTGCTTCCCGGTCGGGGGCTGCGCGAAGAACGCGCGAATGCTGGCGTGCTGGGCTTGGGTGTCTTGCAGTCGGTTGAACTGGGCGCGCGATTCCGCAGCGCCCGGCCGGTCGGCCAGGTACCAGCCGACGTGCTTGCGGGCGATGCGCACGCCCATTTCCGGGCCGTAGAAGGCGTGCAGGGCGTCGAGATGCTCCAGCAGGATGGCCTCCACCTCGGCAGCGCTGGGCGCCGCCAGGTGTTCGCCGGTCGCCAGGTAGTGGGCGATCTCGCGGAAGATCCAGGGCCGACCCTGGGCGGCGCGGCCGATCAGCAGGCCGTCGCAGCCGGTGTGTTCGAGCACCTTGCGGGCCTTTTTCGGGCTGTCGATGTCGCCGTTGGCGAACACCGGGATGCCGACCGCCTGCTTGATGGCGGCGATGGTGTCGTACTCGGCGGCACCGAGGAACCGGTCGTCGCGGGTACGGCCATGTACGGCCAGGGCCTGGATGCCGGCCGCCTCGGCCAGCTGCGCGATGCGCAGGCCGTTGCGATTGTCGGGACTCCAGCCGGTGCGGATCTTCAGGGTCACGGGCACGTCCACTGCCGCCACCACGGCGGCGAGGATCTCGGCCACCAGGGCCTCGTCCTTCATCAGCGCGGAGCCGGCGGCCTTGTTGCAGACCTTTTTCGCCGGGCAGCCCATGTTGATGTCGATGATCTGGGCACCCAGTTCGACATTGCGCTGTGCCGCTTCGGCCAGCATCGCCGGATCGCCGCCGGCGATCTGCACCGAACGCGGTTCCTGCTCGCTGGCGTGGATCAGGCGCAGCCGCGACTTGCGGCTGTCATAGAGCCGCACGTCACTGGTCACCATCTCCGACACGGCCATGCCGGCGCCGAGTGCCAGGCACAGGCGCCGGAAGGGCAGGTCGGTGACCCCGGCCATGGGCGCGAGAATCAGCGGATTGGGCAAGGTATAAGGGCCGATGCGTACCATCGACATATCTTTTTCCCTGGCGAATAGGCGCCTGTTCCGCCTGCGCCGGAAACCGGCCGCGGACAGGGGCTGCTGTGCTTGAAAAGGGTTGGGAATGATACCCGCTCGCCGCCTCGGGATAAAGCGCGAGTTGGCTAGTTTATGAGCAATTCACCCTGGGGCTACTCCGGCGAGAAGAAGCTCAGACTGTAGTTCACCGCCCGCGGGCCGGGGTCGAGAATGTCCAGCGCGATGTGGATCGGCGTCTGCGGCGGCATCTCGTCCTGGCCTTTCAGTTCGCCATTCAGGTATTCGCCCGGCTTGAAACGGCGGCTGGCGAGCAGCTGCCCGTTGAGGTCGGCGAAGCGCAATTCCAGCATCGGAAAGGGCTGCGAGAAGGGCGCCCGGTTGTAGAGGATGGCATCGACGCGCAGGGCGCCGGAGAATTGCGGATGGCTGCGCACTACCAGGTTGCTGCTGCGGATCTGCTGGACATCGACCTTGGACGGCACCTTGCAGCCCAGGCTGGCACAGGCCTGGACGAACAGCGGGCGATAGCTGTCCTGCCGTGCCAGTTCGTCGAAGTGGTAATAGACGTACTGGCTGGCCAGGCCGACCAGTGCCAGCAGGCAGAGCAGTAGCCACAGCAGGCGGCGCCCCCAGTGTGGGCGCTGCTGGTGACTGTCCAGTTGCAGCGGTTCGTCGTGCAGGTCCAGCAGCGGATCGTCCTGCCATTCCGGCTCGCTGCGCAGGACGCCCGCGGACTTGGCCGCCGGCGCCTCGTCGTCGCGGTCGCGGTCGGCGCTGAGAGGTTCGGCTGCGGGCTCCTGCCAGTCGTCGAGGCGGCCCAGGCCGGGTTCGGCGCGTTCGTCTTCGTCGGCCTCGACCCGGCCGAGTGCCGGCTCCTGGCGCTCGGCCGGTGCGGCGGTGAGGGGCGCGGGCGGCGTGGCCGGGGCCGGTTTCAATGGGGTGCGCAGGGCCGTGAGCGGGGCCGCCGGCGCGACGGCAGGCAAGGGGCTGATGGCCGGCTCGGGCTCGGGTTCCGATGCGAATGCGGGTTCCGGCGCAAGCGCTGGTTCCGGTTCGGCGGCGGTGAGGGGCACAGACAGCGGTTCGGGCTCGAACGCCACTTCGGGCTCGAACGCCACTTCGGGCTCGGTCGGCAGGCGCAGGGATTCCGGCTCGGGTTCGCGTGCGGCGGATAGGGCGCCAAGCGAAGGCAGCGCGAAGGCCTCCTCGTCTTCCTGGAGGCGGCGGGCAGCCAGGCCTTGGGCCGGTGCCGGTTCTTCCCGCGGCGTGGTGACGGCAGGCGGCGCGGCGATGGCGGGAGGCGCAGTCGGCGCGCGGCGCTGTTCTTCCAGGGCGCCCAGGCGAGCAACCTCGGCGTCCAATTCCAGATGGCTCAGGTCCAGTTCGTCATGGGGCCAGGCCGCTTCACTGGGCGTCGGCGCCGGCATGGGCGGCGCGGGCACGGGTTCCGGTGCCGTCAAAGGCGCGGCCTGATTGCTGGCGTTGAACACTTCCAGGCAGACGCCACAGCGTACGTCGCCATCCGCGGCGGCCAGGTGTTCCTGGGTGACGCGGAAGCGGGTATGGCAATGCGGACACTGGGCGACGAGGGATTCGGTCATGGCGAGGCGACAGCCAGGGAATTTAAGCGCGCTAGTGTACCCGAAGGCCCAGGCGAAAGAAGGGGCTCCACCGGGCCGCCGGGTAAGCGGCCTGGTGGAGCCTTGGCCGATCAGCGGCGGCGGGTCCCGCTGATGCGCACCCAGCCGTCCAGGGTGGCGGTGGGCTCCAGGTCGAAGCAGCCGGCGTAGGCGGCGCGCACGTCCTCGGCCTGCTCGGCGAGGATGCCGGAAAGCGCCAGGCGCCCGCCGATGTGGGTCAGACGGGTGATTTGCTCGGCCAGGCCGACCAGCGGACCGGCAAGGATGTTGGCCACCACCACGTCGGCCGGCTCGTCTGGCAGATCGGCGGGCAGATAAAGCGGAAAGCGTGCCGGGTCGATGCCGTTGCGATTGGCGTTCTCCCGCGAGGCTTCCAGGGCCTGGACGTCGATGTCGGTGCCCACGGCGCGCTCGGCGCCCAGCAGCAGGGCGGCGATGGCGAGGATGCCCGAGCCGCAGCCGAAATCCAGCACCTGCCGACCTGCGACCGGTTCGCCGTCCAGCCATTGCAGGCACAGCGAGGTGGTGGGATGGGTGCCGGTACCGAAGGCCAGGCCCGGATCCAGCAGCAGATTGACCGCCTCGGGTTCCGGGGCCTCGTGCCAGCTGGGCACGATCCACAGCCGCTGGCCGAAGCGCATGGGCTGGAAGTTGTCCATCCAGCTGCGCTCCCACTCCTGGTCTTCCAGGCGCTCCACCTCGTAGGTCAGGCCGTTGGCCAGCAGCTGCACGCGCTGTTCCAGGGCCGCGGCGTCGGTGTCGCCTTCGAACAGCGCCAGCAGGTGGGTCTGGGACCACAGCGGGGTGGTGCCCAGATCCGGCTCGAAGATCGGCTGGTCCTCGGCGTCCATGAAGGTCACCGAGACGGCGCCCAATTCGAGCATGAGGTCTTCGTAGGTTTCCGCCTGAGCGGGGGTGAGGGCGAGGCGGACTTGCAGCCAGGACATGGTGGGCTACCTGAATCGGGTCAAAGCGGGGAGGGTAAATGAAAACGGGCTGCCCGAAGGCAGCCCGTTTACTAGGTAAGAAGCCGACGGGGCGAGCGAGCTAGGTCAGGCAAGGCGGAAATCGCCGAGGAAGCGCAGTTTACATAGAGTAAATGAGCATTCCGAGGCGGTTTCCAACGCAGCCTGGCCGACGCGCAGCCGTCACGCTAGTTAGTGGCGCATGCCGAGCTTCTTCTCCAGATAGTGGATGTTCACCGCGCCCTGGCCGAAGGCCTGGTCGCGGGTCAGCATCCGGTGCAGATCGGCGTTGGTCTTGATGCCGTCGACGATCAGCTCGTCCAGGGCGTTGCGCATCCGGGCCATGGCCTCGTCGCGGGTCTTGCCCCAGGTGATCAGCTTGGCGATCAGCGAATCGTAGTTTGGCGGAACCTTGTAGCCGCTGTACAGGTGCGAATCGACCCGCACGCCGTTGCCGCCCGGGGCATGGAAATGCTTGACCAGGCCCGGGGAGGGCATAAAGGTCTTGGGGTCTTCGGCGTTGATCCGGCACTCGATGGCGTGACCGGTGATCTTGATGTCTTCCTGCTTGATCGACAGTTTGTTGCCAGCGGCGATGCTGAGCATCTCCTTGACGATGTCGACACCAGTGATCATCTCGGTCACCGGATGCTCCACCTGCACGCGGGTGTTCATCTCGATGAAGTAGAAGCGGCCGTCTTCGTAGAGGAATTCGAAGGTGCCGGCGCCCCGGTAGCCGATGTCGATGCAGGCCTTGACGCAGCGCGCCAGGACTTCTTCACGGGCCTTTTCGTCGATCTGGGGCGCAGGCGCCTCTTCGATGACCTTCTGATGGCGGCGCTGCAGCGAGCAGTCGCGATCGTAGAGGTGCACGGCATTGCCCTGGCCATCGGAGAGCACCTGGACTTCCACGTGACGCGGATTGCCGAGGAACTTCTCCATGTAGACCATGGAGTTGCCAAAGGCGGCGCCGGCCTCGGTCTGGGTCAGCTTGATCGACTTGATCAGCTCGGCTTCGTCCTCCACCACGCGCATGCCACGACCACCACCGCCACCGGCGGCCTTGATGATCACCGGATAGCCGACTTCGCGGCCGATGCGCAGGCACTCGGCCTCGTCATCCGGCAGGGCGCCATCGGAGCCCGGTACGGTGGGTACGCCGGCCTGCTTCATGGCGTTCTTGGCGGAGACCTTGTCGCCCATCAGGCGAATCACGCTGGCGGTGGGGCCGACGAAGGCGAAACCGGACTGCTCCACCTGCTCGGCGAAGTCGGCGTTCTCGGCGAGAAAGCCGTAGCCGGGATGGATGGCGGTGGCACCGGTGACTTCCGCGGCGCTGATGATGGCCGGGATGTTCAGGTAGGACAGGGGCGAGGGGGCCGGGCCGATGCACACCGATTCGTCGGCGAGGGACAGATGCATCAGTTCGCGGTCGGCGGTGGAATGAACCGCCACCGTCTTGATGCCCAGCTCCTTGCAGGCACGCACCACGCGCAGGGCGATTTCCCCGCGGTTGGCGATCAGGACTTTTTCCAGCATCGTGGGCTCCACGGGCTTAGACAATGGTGAACAGCGGCTGGTCGAATTCGACGGGCTGACCGTTCTCGACCAGCACCTGGCCGATGGTACCGCTGGCTTCGGCTTCGATGTGGTTCATCATCTTCATGGCTTCGACGATGCACAGGATGTCGCCTTTCTTCACCTGCTGGCCGACTTCGACGAAGGCCGGGGTGGTGGGCGAGGACGCGCGGTAGAAGGTGCCCACCATGGGCGAGCGAGCCACGTTACCGGTCAGTTGCGGAGCGGCGGCTTCGGCAGGAGCGGCGGCGGCCGGCGCAGCGGCCGGAGCCGGAGCGGCGACCGGCGCGGGGGCAGCGGCGTAGACGGTCTGCATGCCTTGGTTGCGGCCGGTGTTGCGGCTGATGCGGACGGACTCTTCGCCTTCGCGGATTTCCAGCTCGTCGATACCGGACTCTTCCAGCAACTCGATCAGTTTCTTGACTTTACGGATGTCCATTGGCGTTGGCTCTCCCCTCGGGTTCAGGTGATGTTCTGGATATTGAGTCGCGCTCAGCCGCGGGCGGCGAGCTGTTCGCAGGCGGCTTCCAGGGCCAGGCGATAGCCACTGGCACCGAGCCCGCAGATGACACCGACCGCCACGTCGGAAAAATAGGAGTGGTGGCGGAAGGCTTCGCGCTTGTGCACGTTCGACAGGTGCACTTCGATGAATGGGATGCTCACCGCGAGCAAGGCGTCACGTAGCGCGACGCTGGTATGGGTGAAGGCGGCCGGATTGATCAGGATGAAATCCACTCCTTCGTCGCGCGCGGCGTGGATGCGTTCGATCAGCAGGTGCTCGGCATTGCTTTGCAGATATTGCAGGCGATGCCCCGCCGCGGTGGCGCGGGCTTCGAGATCGGCATTGATCTGGGCCAGGGTGGTGGCACCGTAGACGCCCGGCTCGCGGGTGCCCAGCAGATTCAGGTTGGGCCCGTGCAGTACCAGCAGATGCGCCATAGCCACTTGCCTCGCGATTTCGCAACCAGATTGGCCGCGGACTATGCCGCAACCAGAGGTGACTGTCCAGTCGCTAGACGTTTGCCGGAAATAGCCGCACGTTGGGCGAAATTCTTTTAATCGCTGGCGATAAGCCTTTTTGCTTCGTCGAGTCGGGCGAGAAAGCCCGCGGCGTCGATTTCGCCGACGATGCGTCCCTTTGCCTGTTCCTGGCCGTTGGCCGCATAGAACAGGATCGCCGGCGGGCCGAACAGGCCGTGCTGCTGCAGCCACTGCCGCTGTTCCCGGGTGCTTTGCGTCACATCGAAGCGGATCAGCTCGAAGTCCCTGAGTTGTGCCTGGACTTCGGGGTTGCCGAATACCTCGCGCTCGATGATCTTGCAGCTGATGCACCAGTCGGCGTAGACGTCCACCAGCACCGGTCGACCGCCGCCGAGACTGCTGGTTAAAGCAGCCGGATCGCTGAGGCTGCGCATGCCGTCGGGGTGCGCAGCCACTCCAGGCGCCGTCGAGTCACCCAGGGGCCGCAGCGGATCGCTGGCGCCGTGCAGGGCACCGATACCCGCCGCCACGCCATAGACCACCAGGGCCAGCCCGGCGAGTTGCAGCAGGCGCTGACGGGGCGGCTTGGGCACCAATTCCAGGGCCCCGAGAAACAACCCGACGCCGGCCGCCAGCAGGCCCCAGGCGGCCAAGGCCAGTGGTCCCGGCAACAGCCGTTCGAGCAGCCACAGGGCCACCGCCAGCAGCAGCACGCCAAAGGCGTTGCGCATGCCCACCAGCCAGGCGCCGCTGCGTGGCAGCAGGGCGCCGCCACCGGCGGCGATGAGGATCAGCGGGGTACCCATGCCCAGACCCAGGGCGAACAGGGCGAATCCGCCGCCAAGCCAGTCGGCGGTGCTGCTGATGTAGAGCAACAGGCCCGCCAGGGGTGCCGAGACACAGGGCGAGACGATCAGGCTGGAGAGCACGCCCAGGGTGGCCGCGCCGCCGAGGGAGCCGCCGCGGGTGCCGCTGGCCAGCCGTTCCAGGCGCTCGCGCAGGGCCGCCGGCAGGCGCAGTTCGAAAAGGCCGAACATGGCCAGGGCGAACAGCAGGAACAGCGCGGCGAAGGGAATCAGCACCCAGGCCGACTGCAGTTGCGCCTGCAGATTGAGACTGGCGCCAAAGACGCCCATGAGCGCGCCCAGGGCCGCGAAGCTCAGGGCCATGGGCACCACGTAGGCCAGCGCCAGCAGCAGGCCACGACCCGGACGCGCCTTGCCGGCCAGCACCACCGCCGAGACGATAGGCAGCATCGGCAGGACGCAGGGGGTGAAGGTCAGCCCCAGCCCGGCGAGGAAGGCCAGCAGGAGTCTGTTCCAGCCGACCTGATCGGGGGCAGGGGCGCTGGCCACCGGGCTCGCCGTGGGCAAGGCCGCGGAGCTGGCGATATCCAGGATGCGGGTTTCCGGTGGATAGCAGAGACCTCGGTCGGCGCAACCCTGGTAGGTGACCGTGATCCGACCGCCGCGGCCGGGCGCGAGGGGCAGGGGGATGTCGACGCCGGCGTGATAGACCTGGACATCGCCGAACCATTCATCGTGCTTGGGCTCGCCGGGCGGCAGGACCACCGGTGCGCTCAGCAGGCCGGGATCGGCGTCGAAGGCGAAGCGCTGCCGATAGAGGTAGTAGCCCTCGGCTATGGTGAAGCGCACCAGGGGGCGGCCCTCGGCATCACGGCGCTGCTCCAGGCGAAAGGCCTGATCCACCGGCAGGAATTGCTGGCCCCCGCGCTGACCGTCCAGGCCCAGCGTGGCGGTCGAGCGCGGTGCATCGAACAGGCCGGCGGCGGCGGGCAGGGTCAGCAGCAGGGTGAGCAGGAACAGCAGGACACGCATGGGCTTCTCGATGATCGGCAGCGGCCGATCATAGCAGAGGCACCCGGCTCGCCAGATCAGTCCTGGCCGTACTGACGCACGCAATTGCGTCCCGCATGCTTGGCGGCATAGAGGGCTTCGTCCGCCTGCTTGGCCAGCGCGGGCATCTCCTGGCCGGGCTGCAGCTGCGCCACGCCGGCGCTGAAGGTGCAGCTGAGTTCCTTGGGCGGTGCCGGATAGTGGATCTCGGCGAAGCGCTGGCGGATCTCGTCGATCAGGCGGGTGGCGGTGGCCAGGTCGGTGTCGGGCAGTACGACGGCAAATTCCTCGCCGCCATAACGGCCGATATGGTCGGACTTGCGCAGGCGCTGCTTGAGAAACAGCGCCAGGCTCTTGATCACCCGATCGCCCATGGGGTGGCCGTAGTGGTCGTTGACCTGTTTGAAATGGTCGATGTCCAGCATGGCGAAGGTGATCGGTCGCTGGCTGCGCCGCGCGCGGAAGCAGGCGTCTTCCAGCAATTGCAGGGTATGGGTGTGGTTGTACAGCCCGGTGAGGCTGTCCTGGACGATGCGTGCCTGCAGGCTGCGCGCCCGGGCGGCGCGGGTGCGCACCGTGGCGATCAGGTGGCGCGGCTTGATCGGCTTGGTGAGGAAGTCGTCACCGCCTTCGCTCATGGCATCCAGCTGCTTGTCGAGATCGTCCTCGGCCGACAGATAGATGATGGGCACGCTGACATAGCGCTCGTGCTGGCGGATGACCTTGGCCAGCTCGGTGCCAATGCACTCGGGCATGTACATGTCGAGGATGATCAGATCGGGGGCGAATTCCGCCAGGTGCGCCATCACCGCCCCGGGTTGCATCAGGGTGCGGGTGACGATGCCGGCGCTGTTGAGCGCCATTTCCGTGGCCATGGCCTGGGCGCGGGAATCGTCCACCACCAGGGCGCGGATTGGATCGTAGTAGACGGTGCGGGTGAGGGTCTCGATCTTTTCCAGCAGCCGCGCCGAATCCAGGGTGCCGGTATAGAACTCCTGGCCACCGGCGCGCACCGCCGCCAGGCGAAAGGGCGTATCGGCCTCCTGGTGGCTGTAGAACAGCACCGGCAACTTACGTTCGAGACCGGTCTGGGCCTCCAGCGCCAGCTGGATGCCGGCGCCTGCGCCGCCGAAGTCCACGTCCATGACGATGACCGCCGGATGGCGACTGTCCATCATCGCGCGGAAGTCGTCGGCATGGTGGACGATCTGGATGGTGACGCCGAAGTACTCCATCTGCTGCGCCAGGCGCTCGGCGCGCTCGCTGTCGAGCAGGGCGATGTAGATCGGCTTGCGCAGCGGCGGCAGGCTGGTCGTTTCCAGCTGGTCGCCCTGGCGCAGCCCGGTGCGCGACAGGCTCTGCATGGCCTGGCTGAGTTCGGTGATGGCCTGGCTGTTGAGGCGGCCGCGATTGGCGGCGACCTGGGCCAGGGAAGCGCCGATGGTCTCGGCGAGCTCGGCATGGCCCTGCTGCTCGAAGCGCTTCGCGTATTGCAGCAGGCGCGCATTGGCGTCGGTCAGTTCGGCCAGGCTGCCGGCCGTCCATTCGTCTCGTTGCAGCCGCTGCCAGATCTCCAGCACCTGGCGCGACTGGTGGATGACCCGTTGCGCGAAGTGCAGCTTGAGGCGGTCCCGGCTCGGATCATCTGGTTCGCTCACGAATTGTTCCGTCATTCTTGAGGTGGTGGCCCTATGCTACCAATTGCTGGCTGGCAGGGGAGAGGCGGTACCCTGGTTAGCGGCGGCGATGCCGCTCGCATGGACACTGTCGGTCGCTTCTGGAGTAGCGTTTGTCGCCTGTTACCCTAGGCTCGGAGGCGGCTGCCCAGGTGCATTGCGCCCGAGCGGCCTGCGAGGGCTGCGCAACCGGCGCCGCGGGCAGGGGTCCAAGCGCCGACACCTTTGAAATCATTGCAAGGAATTGCCCATGCGGGAGTGGAACTTGAGATCGGGATGGCTCCGGCTGGTAGCAGCGCTCGTCGCGCTCTACCTGCTGGTCAGCCTGGCGATAGGCTGGTACTGGAGTCGTGAGCCGGATTTCTTCCCGGTGCAGCAGCATGCCCAGGAGGCGGCCACGGCCAGTGGTCGCAAGCTGGTGCTCGGCTACACCACGGTCGAGACCCTCAAGCAGGTGGCCGGCACCCTGCTGGACAAGCCGGGCGGCTATCTCTCCAACGACATCTTCCCGCCGGGCCTCTGGCTCGACGACATGCCGTCCTGGGAATATGGCGTGCTGGTGCAGACCCGTGACCTGGCGCGCGCCCTGCGCAAGGACTTCGCCCGTTCCCAGTCGCAGTCCACCGAAGACGTCGATTTGGCCCAGGCCGAGCCGCGCTTCAACTTCGACAACCACAGCTGGGCCATGCCCTCGTCGGAATCCGAGTACCGCGCCGGCATCGCCTCCCTGGACCGCTACCTGGCGCGCCTGGGTGGCCAGAACGCCCAGGGTCAGCCCGCCGCCTACTTCTATTCGCGCTCGGACAACCTGCGCAACTGGCTGGGCGACGTCGAGACCCGGCTGGGCTCGCTGTCCCAGCGACTCTCCGCCAGCGTCGGTCGCGTACGCCTCGATGCCGAGGTGCGGCCGAACCAGGACATCCCTGCCGGCCAGGTGCCGGAGGTGCATGAGCAGCGCGTCGAGACGCCCTGGCTGCAGATCGACAACGTCTTCTACGAGGCCCGCGGTCAGGCCTGGGCGCTGTCGCACATCCTGCGCGCCATCGAGGTGGACTTCGCCGACACCCTGGCCAAGAAGAACGCCACGGTCAACGTGCGCGAGATCATCCGCGAGCTGGAGGCGGCGCAGCAGCCGGTCTGGAGTCCGATGATCCTCAACGGCAGCGGCTTCGGCATCCTGGCCAACCATTCGCTGGTGATCGCCAACTACATCTCCCGCGCCAACGCCGCCATCATTGATCTGCGCCAGTTGCTGGAACAGGGCTGATGACGCCGGACGCACGCGAGGCGGCGCATCGCGCCGCCTCCGATCGGGAGCTGGTGGTCTGGGTCGATCGCGACGACCGCATCCAGGGTGAGGTGCCACGGGCGGAACTGCGTGCCCGCGGTCTGATCGGCCGCTGCACCTTCATCCTGCTGTTCAATGACGCCGGCGAACTCTGCGTACACCGGCGCACCCTGAGCAAGGCGCTCTATCCCGGCTACTGGGACGTCGCTGCCGGCGGCATGGTGGCGCCGGGCGAGAGCTATGCGCAATCGGCGGCCCGCGAGCTGGCCGAGGAGCTGGGCGTCAGCGGCGTGGCCTTGCGCGAGCACGGCACCTTCTATTTCGAAGAGCCGGGCAATCGCCTCTGGGGCGGCGTGTTCAGCGTGCGCTGGAACGGCCCGCTGCGGCTGCAGCCGGAAGAGGTACTGGAGGCACGCTTTCTGGCGCCGGCCGCCATCCTCGATGAGGCTCGCCGGCGGCCCTATTGCCCGGATTCGCTGGAGGCCCTGCGCCTGGCCGTCAGTCGGTCGGATGTCGCATCCCTGCCTTAATTTCTCGCATTCGCGCCTTAGCATCCGCGGGCGATGCTGCTACATTGCGCGGCCCCGGACTAGCGCGGCGCGTGCCGGCCGGCGCTGCATCCAAGGTTTCCTCCAGGCGCCCGGCGTCTGAATCGAACTGGGAGAACCGTCCCTTGAGCAAGAAAACCTCCTCGCTGTCGGATCTCAGCCGGCTGGTGTATTCCACCGACGTTGGCCGCATTCGTCCGGAAGAACCCCAGGCACCGACCCCGGCCGGTGACGGCATCGCCCGCGTGCGGCGCGAGACCAAGGGCCGCGGCGGCAAGACGGTGACCACGGTCAGCGGCGTCCCCCTGGGCGAGGAAGAGCTCAAGGACCTGGCCAGCGCGCTCAAGCGTCGCTGCGGGACCGGTGGGGCGCTCAAGGATGGCGTCATCGAGATCCAGGGCGATCATGTCGACCTGCTGCTCGGCGAACTCGAAAAGCGCGGCTTCAAGACCAAGCGGTCGGGCGGCTAGGCCAGGCCTTCCAGCCCCCGCGTACAACTTACCGCCCCTGGCGGCGGTCCATCCAAAGCAAGATTCCCTACAGGAGATTCCCGCGAATGTCCCCACGACGCACGCGCAAAGATGACGGCAGCCAGTGGACCGTGGCGGACAGCCGCAGCGTCTATGGTATTCGCCACTGGGGTGCCGGCTACTTCGCCATCAGCGATGCCGGCAACGTCGAAGTCCGCCCCCACGGCCCGGACGGCCAGCCGATCGACCTCCATGTGCTGGTCGGCCAGCTGCGCGAAGCGGGGCTGTCGCTGCCGCTGCTGGTCCGTTTCCCCGATATTCTCCAGGGCCAGGTGCGGCACCTGACCGGCGCTTTCGATCGCAACATCGAACGCCTCGACTACCAGGGCCGCTACACCGCCCTCTATCCGATCAAGGTCAACCAGCAGGAAGCGGTGGTGGAAAACATCATCGCCACTCGCGACGTCTCCATCGGCCTGGAGGCCGGCTCCAAGCCGGAGCTGATGGCGGTGCTGGCGCTGGCGCCCAAGGGCGGTACCATCGTCTGCAATGGCTACAAGGATCGCGAATTCATCCGTCTGGCGCTGATGGGCCAGAAGCTCGGTCACAGCGTCTTCATCGTCATCGAGAAGGAATCCGAGGTCCCGCTGGTGATCGAGGAGGCGGCCGAGCTCAAGGTCACGCCCCAGGTCGGCCTGCGGGTGCGGCTGTCGTCCCTGGCGTCGAGCAAATGGGCCGATACCGGTGGCGAGAAGTCCAAGTTCGGCCTCTCCGCCGCCCAGCTGCTGTCGGTGATCGAACGCTTCCGCGCCGCCGGCCTGGAGCAGGGCGTGCGCCTGCTGCACTTCCACATGGGCTCGCAGATCGCCAACCTGGCCGACTATCGCCAGGGCTTCCGTGAAGCCATCCGCTACTACGCCGAGTTGCGCGCCCTGGGCCTGCCGCTGGATCACATCGACGTGGGCGGCGGCCTGGGCGTGGACTACGACGGTACCCACTCGCGCAACGCCAGCTCGATCAACTACGACATGGACGACTACGCCGGTACCGTGGTCGGCATGCTCAAGGAGTTCTGCGACCAGCAGGAATTGCCGCATCCCAACATCTTCTCGGAAAGCGGCCGCGCCATGACCGCCCACCACGCCATGCTGGTGATGCAGGTCACCGACGTCGAGCGCCACAACGACAGCGTGCCGGCCAGCGAGCGCTTCGAAGGCAAGGCCGAGGTGGTGCAGTGGCTGGCCGAGCTGCTCGGCGACACCGACCCGGAGATGGTCACCGAGACCTATTGGCGCGCCACCCAGTACGTCAGCGAGGCCGCCGCCCAGTATGCCGCCGGCACCCTGAGCCTGAGCGACAAGGCCCTGGCCGAGCAGTGCTACTTCGCCATCTGCCGCCGCCTGTACAACCAGCTCAAGGCGCGCCAGCGCTCCCACCGCCAGGTGCTCGACGAGCTCAACGACAAGCTGGCCGACAAGTACATCTGCAACTTCTCGGTGTTCCAGAGCCTGCCCGACACCTGGGCCATCGACCAGATCCTGCCGATCGTGCCCCTGACCCGCCTGGACGAGGAGCCGGTGCGTCGCGCCGTGCTGCAGGACCTGACCTGTGATTCCGATGGCAAGATCAAGCAGTACGTCGACGAGCAGAGCATCGAGACCAGCCTGCCGGTGCACGAGGTGCGCGAGGGCGAGGACTATCTGCTGGCGGTGTTCCTGGTGGGCGCCTACCAGGAGATCCTTGGCGACATGCACAACCTGTTCGGCGACACCGATTCGGTGAACGTCTACCAGGACGCCGACGGCAGCGTGCGCCACGGTGGCATCGAGACCCACGACACCATCGAGGACATGCTCAGGTACGTGCACCTCTCGCCCGAGGAGCTGATGACCTACTACCGCGACAAGGTCGCCAGTGCGCGTCTCACCGCGCGCGAGCGCACCCAGTTCCTCGACGCCATGCGCCTGGGCCTTACCCGTTCCTCCTACCTCGCCGGCTAAGAAGCCGCTCACGATCTGCTGCGCGTCGGCCAAGCGGCGTTGAAAATGCCTTCGAAATGCTCATTTACTATCTGTAAATTCCGCTTTCTCAGGCATTGTCGTCTTGCTTGGCTCTAGCTCGCGAGATCGTGAACGGCTTCTGACGAAGCGAACCCTGACGGCCGGGCGGGCTCTATAGCCTTGCCGTCAGGATGGAGGAGGCAGGTATGAAGTGGCGTTTGGCGCTGTTGCTGGTGGGCAGCCTGGTATTGGCCGGCTGCGGCAAGGTCAATCAGGAAAACTATTCCCGGCTCAAGGCTGGCCAGACCAAGGCCGAGGTGGAGCAGATCCTGGGTGCACCCACGGAATGCGCAGGCGCCCTGGGCGTCACCACCTGTACCTGGGGCGATCGCGGCTCCTTCATCAGCGTGCAGTATCTCAACGACAAGGTGGCGATGTTCGCCGGGCAGGGTCTGCGATGAAAACCTCTACCAAGATTCTATTGCTGGCGGGCGCCGCCGGGCTGCTCGCGGCCTGTGCCAGTGGCCCGCGCGAGGTCCCGCCGCTCACCGCGGGCAATGTCGATCTGCAGCGCTACCAGGGGCACTGGTACGAAGTGGCGCGGCTGCCGATGTTCTTCCAGCGCAAGTGCGCCCAGTCCGAAGCCAACTATCACGTCATGGCCGATGGCTCGGTTGCCGTGTTCAACCGCTGCCGCACCCTGGACGGCAAGGTGCAGGAAGCCACGGGCACCGCTACCCCGATCAAGCCGGGCGTGACCGATCGTCTCGAAGTGCGCTTCGACACCTGGTTCAGCGGCGTCCTGCCCAACGTGGCCAAGGGACCCTACTGGATCCTCTATGTCGACGACGACTACAAGACCGCCCTGGTCGGCAGTCCGGATCGCAAGTACCTCTGGTTGCTGGCGCGCAAGCCCGAGATCTCCGCGGCGCAGAGCGAGAAGCTGCTGCGCATCGCCCGTGAGAAGGGCTACAACCTCAATCGTCTGGTCTGGCGCGAGACCGATGCCCATATGCCCTAGGCCACAGGAGCTCTCCGTGAAACTCTGGACCGATGCCTTCACCGACAACGGCTTCATGCCCAAGCGCCACGAATTCGACGTGGCCGACTTCGGCGCCCACGGCGACAACATCTCGCCTGCGCTGCAGTGGTCCGACCCGCCGGCTGATACTAAGAGTCTGGCGCTGACCGTCTACGATCCGGATGCCCCCACCGGCAGCGGATTCTGGCATTGGGTGGTGGTCAACATCCCGGTCGGCACCCAGGGCCTGGCGGAAGACGCCGGCCGCGCCGATGGCTCGGGCCTGCCGGCAGGCGCCCTGCAACTGATCAACGACTACGGCACCCGCGGCTTCGGTGGCGCGGCGCCGCCCAAGGGTGACAAGCCGCACCGCTACATCTTCCAGCTGCATGCGCTCAAGGTCGAGCAGCTGCCGGTGCCGGCCGAGGCGACCAATGCGGTCGGCCGCTTCATGATCCACCTCAACCAGCTGGCTGCGGCGACCTACACCGGTCTCTACGAGATCAAGTAGGACAAAGCACGGACGGGCTAGAACTCGTCCGTCGAGGCCGCCAGGCGGATGCCGGCGGCGCGCATCTCGGCCAGGAAGGCTTCACCCTGGGCTTCGAAGCCTGGCACCGAATGACTGCAGTCGGTCAACAGCACCAGGTCCTGGCGCCGCTCCACCGGCCAGAATTCCAGCAGGTCGCGTAGGGTGCTGGCCACGCAATGGGACAGCGCCTCGCCCGCCACTAACAGAGTGTCAGCCGCCTGTAGCCGGGCGATCAGCCCGGCGTCCACGGCGGTGCCCGGGTCCGCCGGGTCCAGCACCTCAGCGCGCAGGGCCGAATAGTGTTCGGTATGGGGATTGCCGCCCTTGGCGATGAACTCCACCAGGCGCCCCTGCTCTCGGCCCCAGGCATTGAGCGCCTGGTGGACATCCTCCTGCACCCCATGGCCCCAGCCGCCTACCAGGCAGTGTTCCGGCCAGATTACCAGGCGATAGCGACCGCCAGCCTCCAGCGCCTGCACATAGGCCAGCGCCCGGGCACGCTCGCTCGGCTCGCGGGTCTGCCAGCGACCATCGGCCACCTCGTCCGCGCTGATCTGAGTAAAGGGCGCCGGTGGCTGCCCGGCGGCGTCCTGCCAGCCGTGCGGATGGGCGATGTGCAGCGGCTGGTGGGAATCCAGGGTGACATGCACCGCGGTGAGCCGAGTCCCGAGGCGCTCGATCAGAGCGGCGACGCGCTGCAGGCCGGCTACCGCGCCGGGTACCGGCAGGGCCGCACCCGGCAGGTCGCAGAAATCGTTTTGCGGATCGATCAGCAGCAACTGCAGCTTGGCGTGGGACATGGCGATCTCCTTGGGCGACTGGCCGTCGATGGTGCGGGTGCCGCTGGACGCGAGGCAAGCCCGGGCAGCGTGGAAACCCGGTAAGGTGCAGGTCTATGATGAAGGGGCCGACCCTGCCCCGCGGAGCGCGACATGCTGAATCTGTACCCGGAAATCAAGCCTTACGCCCGCCACGAGCTGGCCGTCGAAGCCCCCCATGTGCTCTATGTCGATGAGAGTGGCTCGCCCGACGGTCTGCCGGTGCTGTTCATCCATGGCGGACCCGGCTCCGGATGCGATCGCCTGAGCCGGCGTTTCTTCGATCCCAATCTCTACCGCATCGTTACCTTCGATCAGCGTGGCTGCGGTCGCTCCACGCCCTATGCCAGCCTGGAAAACAACAGCACCTGGCACCTGGTCGAGGACATCGAGCGCCTGCGCGAGCACCTGGGCATCGAGCAATGGGTACTGTTCGGCGGCTCCTGGGGATCGACCCTGGCGCTGGCCTATGCCCAGCGCCATCCCGAGCGGGTCCGCGCCATGATCCTGCGCGGCATCTTTCTCTGTCGTCCGGTGGATCTGCACTGGTTCTACCAGGATGGCGCCAGCCGGCTCTTTCCGGATTTCTGGCAGGACTATCTGCACCCCATCGCCGAGGAAGAACGCGGCAATCTCATTCAGGCCTACTACCGGCGCCTGACCGGTCCGGACGAGCTGGCGCAGATGTCCGCCGCCCGTGCCTGGTCGTGCTGGGAAGGCCGCACCGTGACCCTGAGGCCCAATCCCGACGTGCTGGAGAAATTCAGCGAGCACGCCCTGGCCATCGCCCGTATCGAATGCCACTACTTCGTCAACGACGCCTTTCTCGAACCGGACCAGCTCCTGCGCGACATGCCCAGGATCGCCCATATCCCGGCGGTGATCGTGCACGGTCGCTATGACATGGTCTGTCCCCTGGACAATGCCTGGGCCCTGCACCATGCCTGGCCCGGCAGCGAATTGCAGATCATCCGCGATGCCGGCCATGCGGCCAGCGAACCCGGTATCTGTGACGCCCTGGTGCGGGCGACCGACCAAATCGCCCGCCAGCTGCTCGATCTGCCCCAGGAGGCCGAGTGAAGGCGTTGCTGCAACGGGTCGCTCGCGCCAGCGTCGAGGTGGCGGGAGATACGGTCGGCGCCATCGGCCCGGGCCTGCTGGTCCTGGTCGGCATCGAGCCGGCGGATGACGAGGCCGCCTGTGCCCGGATGCTCAAGCGCCTGCTGGAGTACCGGGTGTTCGCCGACGGCGAGCAGCGCATGAATCTGTCGCTGCAGGACGTCGGCGGCGGGCTGCTGCTGGTCTCGCAGTTCACCCTGGCCGCCGATACCCGTAGCGGGCGGCGGCCGAGCTTTTCCACCGCCGCACCGCCGGCTCAGGGCGAACGGCTGTTCGATCACCTGGTGAGCCTCGCCCGTGACCTGCATCCCGAGGTCCAGACCGGTCGTTTCGGCGCCGACATGCAGGTTTCCCTGGTCAACGACGGACCGGTGACATTTTTATTGTCGATTTAGTGAGGGCGCCCCTTACAGCGCCCTGCCAAGTGTCTATGATTGCGCAGTTCGAGTTTGAACGGTCGTCCAACTGGGGAATCATTGACCCTTGCGGGAGTCGGACCTCTGCCTATCCGTTTCGCGACCACCGGTCGCCGAACGTATTCGTACGCTGATTTAGGAGGCTGCGTGTTATCTCATTCCAAAGTTAAGCCGGGCAAGCAGGGCTTCGCCCTGATCGGGCTCTCCGTTGCACTGGGTCTCTTCAGTGCCCAGGCCCTGGCCTTCAGCCTGGACGACGTGGCCGCCAAAGCCAAAGAACTCTCCGGCCAGAAATTCGTCGCGCCCAAGAGCAACCTGCCCGCATCCTTCAGCGGCATGAAGTATGCCGATTATCAGCAGATCACCTTCAATCAGGACAAGGCCTACTGGAAGGATGCCAAGACGCCCTTCCGGCTGAATTTCTATCACGAGGGCATGCACTACAGCGTGCCGGTGAAGATCAACGAGGTCACCGCCAACAACGTCGAAGAGATTAAATACGATCCCTCGATGTTCAACTTCGGCAATCTGCAGATCGATCAGGCCCAGCTCAAGGATCTCGGCTTCGCCGGATTCAAGGTGCTCTATCCGCTGAACAAGGCGGACAAGCATGACGAGCTGATGACCATGCTCGGCGCCAGCTATTTCCGCGTGATCGGCAAGAACCAGGTCTATGGCCTGTCCGCCCGTGGCCTGGCCATCGACACCGCCCTGCCGTCCGGCGAGGAATTCCCGCGCTTCACCGAATTCTGGGTCGAACAGCCCCAGTCGGATCGTCGCAACCTGGTGATCTATGCACTGCTCGATTCGCCGCGGGCCACCGGTGCCTATCGCTTCGTGCTGACGCCTGGCAAGGACAGCACCGTCGACGTCGAAGCCAAGGTGTTCCTGCGCGACAACGTCAACAAGCTCGGCATCGCGCCGCTGACCAGCATGTACCTGTTCGGCCCCAACCAGCCGAGCGCCCAGGTCAACTATCGTCCGGCCCTGCACGACTCCAACGGCCTGGCCATCCATGCCGGCAACGGCGAGTGGCTGTGGCGCCCGCTGAACAATCCGCGCCGGCTGTCGGTCAGCACCTACACCATCGAGAATCCGCGCGGTTTCGGTCTGCTGCAGCGGGGTCACGAGTTCTACAAGTACCAGGACCTGGACGAGCGTTATGACAAGCGTCCCAGCGGCTGGGTAGAGCCCAAGGGCGACTGGGGCAAGGGGCACGTCGAGCTGGTGGAAATCCCCACCCCGGACGAGACCAACGACAACATCGTGGCCTTCTGGACGCCGGATACCCTGCCGGAGAAGGGCCAGCCGATCGATGTCAGCTATCGCCTGCACTTCACCACCGACGAACCCAACCTGCACACCAAGGACCTGGCCTGGGTCGCCCAGACCCGCCTGTCCACCGGCGACGTGCGTCAATCCAACCTGGTGCGCCAGACCGATGGCAGCCTGGCCTACATCATCGACTTCGAAGGGCCGAATCTCGACGATCTGCCCGAGGATTCGCAGGTCGGCTCCCAGGTCAGCCTGGACGCCAACGGTGAACTGGTCGAGAACTCTGTGCGCTACAACCCGGTTACCAAAGGCTATCGCCTGACCCTGAGACTCAAGGTCAAGGATCAGACCAAGCCGGTGGAAATGCGCGCCAACCTCGCCCAGGGTGACAAACCGCTCAGCGAAACCTGGACTTACCAGCTACCTGCCAATGAATAACACCACCCGCGATACCTCGGTCGCCGCTGCTGGCGACTACCTCGAACACCTGCCGTTGCCCGCCGGGCAACGGCAGGTGCTGGACCAGACCGCTGACGTCGAGTCGCTGCACCGGCAACTGGCCGGTGCCCGCGGCGAAGGTGCCCAAGGCGCCAACGCGGTGATCGCTTCCACCGAGGCACGCCTGGCCGCCGGTTGGGACGATACCCTGGACGATGGCGAGCTGCTGGGCAGCGATGCCCAGGGTCGGGTGTTCATCAAGGCCACCCCGCCCATGACCCGCTCCATGATGGTGCCCGATCCCTGGCGCACCAATCCCGTGGCGCGGAGCTGGAAGCGCCTGCTCGGCCGCAAGGACCACAGTCGCTGGCAACCCGATCCGGAAGCCGATGCCCATGCGCACTGGCGCAAGGTAGGGTCCTTCCGGCGCTTCATCCTGCTGATCCTGATGCTGGTACAGACCGGCATCGCCACCTGGTACATGAAGGCCGTGCTGCCCTATCAGGGCTGGGCGCTGGTCGATCTCAGCGAGATCTACAGTCAGGGCTGGGGCGAATCCATTCGCCAGGTGCTGCCCTATGTGGTGCAGACCAGCATCCTGCTGCTCTTCGCCTTGCTGTTCTGTTGGGTGTCCGCCGGTTTCTGGACCGCCCTGATGGGCTTCTGGCAACTGCTCAGCGGGCGCGACAAGTACAGCATCTCGGCCAGCTCCACCGGTACCGAGCCGATCGATCCCCAATCGCGTACCGCCCTGGTGATGCCCATCGCCAACGAAGACGTTCCGCGGGTGTTCGCCGGTCTGAGAGCCACCTACGAGTCGGTCCGTGCCAGTGGCGAGCTGGAGCACTTCGACTTCTTCATCCTCAGCGACAGCAACGATCCGGACAAGTGCGTGGCCGAAGAGAAGGCCTGGCTGGAGCTGTGCCGCGAGGTCGGTGGCTTCGGCCACATCTTCTATCGCCGCCGTCGGCGTCGGGTGAAGCGCAAGAGCGGCAACATCGACGACTTCTGCCGTCGCTGGGGCAGCCAATACAAGTACATGGTGGTGCTCGACGCCGACAGCGTGATGAGCGGCGAGTGCCTGGCCAGTCTGGTCCGGCTGATGGAAGCCAATCCCCGTGCCGGCATCATCCAGACCGCGCCCAAGGCGTCCGGCATGGATACCCTGTACGCGCGCCTGCAGCAGTTCGCCACCCGGGTTTACGGACCGCTGTTCACCGCCGGCCTGCATTTCTGGCAGTTGGGTGAATCCCACTACTGGGGTCACAACGCGATCATCCGGGTCAAGCCGTTCATCGACCATTGTGCCCTGGCTCCGTTGCCGGGCACGGGCTCCTTCGCCGGCGCGATTCTCTCCCACGACTTCGTCGAAGCCGCGCTGATGCGCCGTTCCGGCTGGGGCGTGTGGATCGCCTACGACCTGCCGGGCAGCTACGAAGAATTGCCGCCCAACCTGCTGGACGAACTCAAGCGCGACCGCCGCTGGTGCCATGGCAACCTGATGAACTTCCGGCTGTTCCTGGTCAAGGGCATGCACCCGGTGCACCGTGCGGTGTTCCTGACCGGGGTGATGTCCTACCTGTCGGCGCCGCTGTGGTTCCTCTTCCTGGTGCTGTCCACGGCGCTGCTGGCGATCCACAAGCTGCTGGAGCCCCAGTACTTCTTCCAGCCACGGCAGCTGTTCCCGGTCTGGCCCCAGTGGCATCCGGAGCAGGCCATCGCGCTGTTCTCCACCACCCTGATCCTGCTGTTCCTGCCCAAGCTGCTCAGCGTGGTGCTGATCATCGCCAAGGGCGCCAAGGAATTCGGCGGGGGACTGCGGCTGTTCCTCTCCATGATGCTGGAAATGCTCTTCTCGGTGCTGCTGGCACCGGTGCGGATGCTGTTCCACACGGTGTTCGTGACCGCCGCCTTCCTCGGCTGGTCGGTGCAGTGGAATTCGCCTCAGCGTGACGACAACGACACGCCCTGGAGCGAAGCCTTCCGCCGTCATGGTTCACAGATGCTGCTCGGTCTGATCTGGACCGCCGGCGTGGCCTGGCTGGACCCGCGTTTCCTCTGGTGGCTGTCGCCCATCGTGGTGTCGCTGATCCTGTCGGCGCCGGTGTCGGTGATTTCCAGCCGTACCAACCTGGGGCTGGGCAGTCGCCGGCATCACCTGTTCCTGATCCCGGAAGAGTACGCGCCGCCGCGCGAGCTGGTGGCGACCGACGAGTACCTGCATTTGAACAACCGCAACGCCCTGACCAAGGGCTTCCTGCGCGCGACTGTCGATCCGGTGCTCAATGCCCTGGCCATCGGCATGGCCCGCGGTCGCCACGGCAAGGTGGTGGAGCCGGCCCGCCGGCTGCGCGAAGAGCGGGTGGCGCGGGTCCTGGCCGCTGGTCCGGAGAAGACCAAGGGCGACGACCAATGGCGCCTGCTCAGCGATCCAGACGGCATGGCGCAACTGCACCTGCAGGTCTGGAAAGCCGAGGAGCATCGCAACTGGCGCGAGGCCTATGCGACCCTGCGACTGCGCTCCCATAGCGATTCGGCGACGGATGCCTTGGGCGATTCCGCCAACCTGAGCCCGCGGCCCGCGTCCTGAGGACGCGGTTCGCCGCCAGAAAAAAGCCCCGGTGTCGCCAGACACCGGGGCTTTTTTCTTTTCAGCGGCCGTTCTAGAAGAGACGGGCGATAAGGGCAGGTACGGCGTTCTCGACTCGCAGGATGCGCTCACCCAGCTGCACGGGTGCAAGGCCGGCCTCCTGTAGCTTTTCGACCTCGTAGGGGATCCAGCCGCCCTCGGGACCGATCGCCAGCGTCACGGGTTCGTCGAGGGCGCGGGGGCAGGCGGGATAGCTACCCGGATGGCCGACTAGGCCGCGGGTGCCGGCTGCCAGTGCAGGCAGGCGATCCTCGACGAAAGGCTTGAATCTCTTTTCGATCAGCACCTCCGGCAGCACCGTGTCCCGCGCCTGTTCCAGCCCCAGGCGCAGTTGCTCTTCGATGACCTTGGGTTCCAGGAACGGGGTCTGCCAGAAGCTCTTTTCCACCCGATAGCTGTTGAGCAGCACCAGGCGCGCGACGCCCATGGCGGACACGGTCTGCAGCACCCGGCGCAGCATCTTGGGGCGGGGCAGGGCGAGTAGCAGGGTGAGCGGCAGCTTGGCCGGTGGCGACTGGTCGAGGGTGACGTTCAGACAGGCCTGACCGGCATCGAGGGACTCGAGGTGGCCGGTACCCATCAGGCCATTCAGCAGGCCGACGCGCATCCGGTCTCCTGCGACCGCCTGGTGTACCTCACGTAAGTGGGCGAGACGACGCGGATCGCGCAGCACGACCCGGTCGGCGGCCGTGAAGTCGGCCGCCTCGAGCAGGATCAGATTCACGGGCGTTCGGCGGGCGGCTGGGCTTCGGGACTGGCGTCTTCGTCGGCCAGCGGACGCTCGCGCTTCTGCACGAAGCGACCGAACAACAGGCCGATCTCGAACAGCAGCCACATGGGCACGGCCAGCATGGTCTGGGAGAAGACATCCGGCGGCGTCAGAATCATGCCGACCACGAAGCAGCCGATGATGACGTAGGGGCGGATCTTCTTCAGGTAGGCCACGTCGACCACGCCGATCCAGATCAGCAGCACGGTGGCCACGGGAATCTCGAAGGCTACGCCGAAGGCGAAGAACAGCGTCAGGATGAAATCCAGATAGGCGTTCAGGTCCGGCATCATCATGGCGCCTTCCGGCGTGATGCTGCTGAAGAAGTGGAAGATGATCGGGAACACCAGGAAGTAGGCGAAGGCCATGCCGGCGTAGAACAGCACGATGCTGGAGATCAGCAGCGGGATGGCGACCTTCTTCTCGTGGCGATAGAGTCCGGGCGCGACGAAGCCCCAGACCTGGTGCAGGATCACCGGCATGGCGATGAACAGCGACACCACCAGGGTCAGCTTGAAGGGCGCCAGGAACGGCGAGGTGACGTCCGTGGAGATCATGGTCGCGCCTTCGGGAAGGACGCGGCGGATCGGCTCGGAGGCGAAGGCATAGATCTTCTGGGCGAAGTAGAACAGCCCGAGAAAGATCAGAAAGGTCGCCAGCACGCATCTCAGGATGCGGGTACGCAATTCGGTGAGGTGCGAGACCAGGGGCATTTCCTGGTCATCGTGTTCGGAGGGCTTGTCGCTCATGGTGCTCTTGGCGGCGTCTGGGGCGGATCCTGCGGGCGTTCGGCAACCACGTCCTGGGGCATGGGCGGAGCAACGGCGGCCGGTGGGGTCTGGGCTTCCGGGGTGGAGGCGGCAGGCTTGGGCCGGTTGTCGCGCTGTTCCATGGACAGGATATGCTCGTTGCGCAGCTGCTGGCGAATTTCGTCAGCGCCGATTTCGCGCTCCACTTCCTGGCGGATGCTGTTGAAGCTGCGCCTCAGGCGACCGATCCACAGACCCGCGGTGCGCGCGGCACCGGGCAGGCGTTCCGGGCCCAGCACCAGCAGGGCGACGAACCCCACCAGCATCATTTCGGGAAAGCTGATTCCGAACATGGCGGGGCCTTAGTCCTTGCGCACCACCGGCTCTTCGACCTTGCGGTGCTCGGCATCGAAGGTCTGGGGACGATTCAGGGGCGCGTTCGGGTTGGCCGTGCTGGCGGTGGGCGCCGGCTGTTCGGCCTTGTCGTCCTCGTCGGTGTGCATGGCCTTGCGGAAGCCCTTGATGGCCTCGCCCACGTCGGAGCCCAGATGCTTCAGGCGTTTGGTGCCAAAGACGATCACCACGACGAGCAGGATGACGATCCAGTGTTTCCAGTCGAAGATACCCATGGTCTTTCCTCGTTGCGAAGCTTGGGGTCAGGATTGAGTGCGGGCGGCCTTTTCGGCGTGCCCGGAGAGGCCGAAACGACGATCCAGCTCGTCCAGCACGGCCTGAGGATGCTGGCCCAGGGCCGAGAGCATGATCAGGCTATGGAACCAGAGGTCGGCGGTCTCGTAGATGACGTCGTCGTATTGCTGGCTGATGGCGGCGTCCTTGGCGGCGAGAATGGTCTCGACGCTCTCTTCGCCGACCTTTTCCAGGATCTTGTTCAGACCCTTGTGGTAGAGGCTGGCCACATAGGAGGAGTCCGGGGCGGCCTGCTTGCGTTCTTCCAGCACCTGCGCCAGGCGCGCGAGGGTGTCAGTCATGGCCGTGCCCTCCGGCATAGATGGCGCTGGGGTCCTTGACCACCGGATCGACGGTCTCCCACTGGCCGTCGCGCAACACGCGATAGAAGCAGCTTTCCCGGCCGGTATGGCAGGCGATGCCACCGAGCTGTTCCACCTGCAGTACCACCACGTCGGCATCGCAATCCAGGCGCAGCTCGAGAACGCGCTGCACATGCCCGGATTCCTCGCCCTTGCGCCACAGCCGGTTGCGCGAACGCGACCAGTAGACCGCACGGCCTTCGGCGGCAGTCAGGGCCAGGGATTCGCGGTTCATCCAGGCCATCATCAGGATACGCCCCGTGGCGGGGTCCTGGGCAATGGCCGGTACCAGGCCGTCGCTGTTCCAGTGGATCTCGTCTAACCAGTCGCTCATGAGTCTGTTCAATACTACGAATTAGGGTACTTGGCTCTGTCCGAAAAATGCATGCGCTCGGTCATGCGGCGTTAAAAATCCGTTCGGAATGCTCATTTACCGTTCGTAAACTCCGCTTCCTCACGGATTTTTGCCTTGCCTGACCTTCGCTCGGCGACTTTTCAAACAGGCCCTAGCCTCGCACAAGACGCAACTCGAATACAGCGGCAGGGCACCAGTGGCTGAGGGCGTGTATTTCGCCCGATAAAAATGACAGGACGGTTACAGCTTAAGGAGTTCAGCGCCTGATCACCAGAACCAGGCCACCGACCAGCATGGCCCAGGCGGGCCAGGCATGGGGCTGGGGTTCGAGGCCCAATTGGGCGGCACCGACCAGCAGGACCGCGCCGATGACCCGCACGATCCAGTCGTCGTTGCGTCTGCCCCAGGGGTTGGGTGGATCCTTGCGATGCGGCTGGGTGATGCGTTCCAGGGTATCGCGGGCCATCTGCGCCAGATGCGGGATCTGTTCCAGTTGCTGCTGGATGTTGCGGGCGACCTGCGGCGGACTCAGCCGCTTGCGCATCCACTTTTCCAGATAGGGCTTGGCGGTGGACCAGAGGTCCAGGTCCGGATAGAGCTGGCGACCCAGCCCTTCGATGTTGAGCAGGGTCTTCTGCAGCAGCACCAGTTGCGGCTGGATCTCCATGTTGAAACGGCGCGCCACCTGGAACAGCCGCAGCAGCAGCTGGCCGAAGGAGATGTCCTTGAGCGGCTTCTCGAAGATCGGCTCGCAAACGGTGCGGATGGCCGCTTCCAGTTCGTTGACCTGGGTGTTGGCCGGTACCCAGCCGGAGTCGATGTGCAGCTGGGCGACCTTGCGGTAGTCGCGCTGGAAGAAGGCCCAGAGGTTGCGCGCCAGGTAGTCCTGGTCCTCAGGGGTCAGGCTGCCGATGATGCCGCAGTCCACGGCGATGTAGAGCGGATCCCAGGGCTTGGCGGTGCTGACGAAGATGTTGCCCGGGTGCATGTCGGCGTGAAAGAAGCTGTCGCGGAACACCTGGGTGAAGAAGATCTCCACGCCGCGCTCGGCCAGCAGCTTGAAGTCCGTGCCCTGGTCGCGCAGGGCGGCCAGATCGGTCACCGGGATGCCGTAGATGCGCTCCATGACCAGCACCCGCTCGCGGCACCAGTCCCAGTACACCTGGGGCACGTAGAGGCGCTCGGAACCCTCGAAATTGCGTCTGAGCTGGCTGGAGTTGGCCGCCTCGCGCAGGAGGTCCAGTTCGTCGTAGATGGTCTTCTCGTAGTCGCTGACCACGTCCATCGGATGCAGGCGGCGGGCTTCGGCGGAGAGCTTTTCAGCGGTGCGCGCCAGCAGGAACAGCCAGGCGATGTCCTGGCTGATGATGTTCTTCAACCCGGGCCGCACCACCTTGACCACCACTTCCTCGCCGGTGCGCAACTGGGCGGCATGGACCTGGGCCACCGAGGCCGAGGCCAGCGGCTGGTGATCGAAGCGGGCGAAGGCCTGCTTGATGGGTACGCCAAGCTGGGACTCGATGAGCGCCACGGCCTTTTCCGGCGGAAAGGGCGGGACCTTGTCCTGCAGGAACATCAGTTCGTCGGCGATATCCTCGGGCATGAGATCGCGCCGGGTGGAGAGGATCTGGCCGAACTTGACGAACACTGGGCCCAGACCTTCCAGCGCCAGGCGCAGGCGGGCACCGCGCGGCAGGGTCTTGCTCGGCCGCGGCAGCCAGCGCCAGGGCAGCACGTAGCGGGTGGCGCGCAGGTACCAGGGCAGCGGCAGGGCGTAGACGATGTCGTCCAGCCGATAGCGGATCACCACGAAGAAGATCCGCAACAGGCGGTTGAGGGCAGCGAACAGCTTCATTCGTCGGGGTTATCCCTGGCGTTGCGGGCGGTGCCCAGGCGGGCGAGGCGGGCGTCGAGACGATCCACGTCCAGGCGCAGGGCATCGATCTCGGCGAAGCGGGCCTCGCCTTCCAGGCGGCCGACCAGCTGACGACTCTCCTCGTTCAGCCAGTTGGACAGCGTCAGCTGCAGACTGTCACGCGTCTGTTCGCCGAGTGCCTGGCTGCGTCGGGCCAGATCACCCAGGAGTGCGGCTGGCAGCGGGCCGAGCCAGCGACTGACTTCGTGCTGCCAGTCCAGCTCCAGCTTCTGCAGGATGTCGGACAGTTCGATCAGCAGGGCGCTGTCGCCCTCCAGGCGCACGTCCGGCTGGTGCAGCACGCGTTGCTTGTCGCGGGCCAGAGCCAGTTCAGCGAGGCGCGTCGCCGGGGCGCTCAGGGTGCAGTCGATGTCGCCCTCGTGATGGGCGGCGAAGTGCAGGCCGTCACCCGCGGGCAGGATGTACAGGCGTAGCGCCGGTTGCCGGGTCTGGACCGCGATCACCCGTCCGGTCAGGCCGGCCAGGCGCGGCAAGGCCACCGGATCGAGCGCCAGCAGCGGATTCAGGCCACGCTCCAGTGCGGCCAGCAACGCCTGGGTGACGAGGGCCATCAGGGCTTGATGCCGCGATGCAGGGCGACCACGCCGCCGGTCATGTTATGGAAGGTGACCCGGGCGAAGCCGGTCTCTTCCATCATGGCCTTGAGGGTCTGCTGATCGGGGTGCATGCGGATCGATTCGGCCAGGTAGCGGTAGCTCTCGGCATCGCCGGCCACCAGCTTGCCCATCAGCGGCAGGAAGCCGAAGGAGTAGGCGTCATAGGCCTTGGACACCAGCGGGTTGGTGGGCTTGGAGAATTCCAGCACCAGCAGCCGGCCACCGGGTTTGAGCACGCGCAGCATCGAGGCCAGGGCCTGGTCCTTGTGGGTGACGTTGCGCAGGCCGAAGGCGATGGTGATGCAGTCGAAATGGTTGTCGGGGAAGGGTAGCTTCTCGGCATCCGCCTGGACGAAGCGCACATTGCTGGCGACGCCTTCGTCGAGCAGGCGATCGCGGCCGACCCGTAGCATGGAGTCATTGATGTCGGCCAGGACCACCTCGCCGGTGGGGCCGACCAGACGGGCGAACTGCTTGGTCAGGTCGCCGGTGCCGCCAGCGATGTCCAGTACGCGGTTGCCGCGGCGCACGCCGGACAGTTCGATGGTGAATCTCTTCCACAGCCGGTGGATGCCCGCCGACATCAGGTCGTTCATCACATCGTACTTGGCCGCCACCGAATGGAAGACCTCCGCGACCTTGTAAGCCTTCTGGCTCTCCGGGACGCTCTGGTAGCCGAAGTGGGTCTGGGATTCGGCCTCGGGGCCTTTGCGCGGATCGCTCATGGGGCTACACCTGGGACAGGGACAAGAGGGCATTCTAGCAGGCCGATCGCCCGGGATGTCCGGCTAAAACGGGGGCTGACCGCTCGGTTCTCGCGATTGGCGACGTGGCGGGCCCTCGCTATAGTCAGGGCCCCTTATCCGGAGTTCCCCGATGTCCCAGATCACCATCGAACGCAGCCATTCGCTCGGCCTGGAAGGCGCTCGCCAGAAAGCCGACCAGCTGGCGGAAAAACTCACGCGCGACTATGGGGTGGCCTGCGCCTGGGAAGGCGATACCCTGACATTCACGCGCAGCGGCGTAGACGGGCGGATCGAGGTCGGTGAAGACCGGGTGCGGGTACTTGCGACCCTGGGCATGATGTTCTCGATGCTCAGTGGCCAGATCGAAAAGGAAATCGAGCGCAAGCTGGACAAGGCCCTGGCGGCCTGAGCCAGCGCTAGAGCATCAGCTTGACCGCGCTGACGTGCGGATCCCGCGTCTTGCCGGCGCGGGCCAGCTGCTCCAGGTAGTCGGCCCAGAGCTGGTCGCGACGACTGCCCAGTTCATAGAGATAGTCCCAGCTGAACAGGCCGCTGTCGTGGCCGTCGTCGAAGGTCAGCTTGATGGCGTAGCGCCCCGCTGGTTCCACGGCGGTGATGCCGACCTGCTGCTTGCCCCACTGCAATACCGGATTGCCGTGTCCCTGGACCTCGGCCGAGGGCGAATGCACCCGCAGGAATTCGGCGGGCAGCTCGAAGGTTTCCGCGCCATAGCTGACGCTGAGGATCTTGGAGGCCTTGTGGAGCTGGATGGCGGTAGGGGTACGCATGCTGAGGTTCTCTGGGCGGCGATTCAGTCTTTGCTTGAGGCCAACGCGGCCCTGACGGTCCGCCGATGTGGCCGCTCTTAGCAACCGCTGTAGGTTGGGTTGAGCGCAGCGAAGCCCACCATGGGTTCAGGGCGCAGGCAACGTTGGGCTTCGACGATAGAGCTGTCTCAACCCAACCTACGGTCTGTTGCAGCCATGGCCGCGTCAACCAGGCATCAGGCCTGCCGTCACAGTATATAGCGCGACAGGTCTTCGTCCTGGGCCAGTTCGCCCAGATGGCCGTTCACATAGGCCGCGTCGATGACGATGGGTTCGCCATTCTGCTGGCCGGCGAGATCGGCGGCGCTGAAGGACACCTCTTCCAGCAGGCGCTCCAGCAGGGTATGCAGGCGGCGGGCACCGATGTTCTCGGTCTTCTCGTTGACCTGCCAGGCGATCTCGGCGATGCGGGTGATGCCGTCGGCGGCGAATTCCACCAGCAGCCCCTCGGTCTTGAGCAGTTCGCGATACTGCTCGGTGAGGGAGGCATGGGGCTCGGTGAGGATGCGCTCGAAGTCCTGCGGGGTCAGCGCCTTGAGTTCGACGCGAATCGGCAGACGACCCTGCAGCTCCGGTACCAGATCGCTGGGCTTGGACAGGTGGAAGGCACCCGAGGCGATGAACAGGATGTGGTCGGTCTTGACCATGCCCAGTTTGGTGTTGACGGTGCAGCCCTCGATCAGCGGCAGCAGGTCACGCTGCACCCCTTCGCGGGAAACATCGGCACCGCTGGTGTTGCCACGCTTGGCGACCTTGTCGATCTCGTCGATGAAGACGATGCCGTGCTGCTCGACGGCTTCCAGGGCGCGGCCCTTGAGTTCTTCCTCGTTGACCAGGCGCGCGGCTTCTTCGTCGCGCACCAGCTTGAGCGCTTCCTTGACCTTGAGCTTGCGCTGCTTGGTCTTGCCCTTGTGCATGCCGGCGAAGAGATTCTGCAGCTGGCTGGTCATCTCCTCCATGCCGGGCGGCGTCATGATCTCGACGCCAGCGGGGGCATCGGCCACCTCGATGTCGATTTCCTTGTCGTCCAGCTGGCCTTCGCGCAGGCGCTTGCGGAACAGCTGACGGGTGTTGCTATCGGTGGCGGTCGGCTGGGGTTCGTTGCTGAAGCCCACCGAAGGCCGCGCCGGCGGCAGCAGGGCATCGAGGATGCGCTCTTCGGCGGCATCTTCGGCGCGATGGCGGTTACGCACCATTTCCTGTTCACGCAGCATCTTCACCGCGGCATCGGCCAGGTCACGGATGATGGACTCGACGTCGCGGCCGACATAGCCGACCTCGGTGAACTTGGTGGCTTCCACCTTGAGGAAGGGGGCGTTGGCCAGCTTGGCCAGACGCCGGGCGATCTCGGTCTTGCCCACACCCGTGGGGCCTATCATCAGGATGTTCTTGGGCGTGACCTCGGGGCGCAGCTCGACGGGCAGCTGCATGCGCCGCCAGCGGTTGCGCAGGGCGATGGCCACGGCGCGCTTGGCGTCGTCCTGGCCGATGATGTGGCGGTTGAGTTCGTGGACGATCTCGCGGGGGGTCATGGACATGGGCAGTCTCTAAACCGGATCACGCCTGGGGCGCGTCCAGCTCCTCGATGGTCAGGTTGCGGTTGGTGAACACGCAGATGTCACCGGCGATATTCAGCGAGGTCTCGGCGATCTCGCGGGCACTGAGGTCGGTATGCATGAGCAGGGCGCGGGCGGCGGCCTGGGCATAGGCGCCACCGGAGCCCATGGCGATCAGGCCTTCTTCGGGTTCCACCACGTCGCCGTTGCCGGTGATGATCAGGGAGGCGTCCTTGTTGGCGACCGCCAGCATGGCTTCCAGGCGGCGCAGGGCACGGTCGGTGCGCCAGTCCTTGGCCAGCTCGACGGCGGCGCGGACCAGATGACCCTGGTGCTTTTCGAGTTGCGCCTCGAAGCGCTCGAAGAGGGTAAAGGCGTCGGCGGTACCGCCAGCGAAACCGGCCAGCACCTCGCCCCGGTACAGCCGCCGGACTTTCTTGGCATTGCCTTTCATGACGGTGTTGCCCAGGGAAACCTGGCCGTCGCCGCCGATCACGACCTTGCCGTTGCGGCGTACAGAAACGATGGTGGTCAAGGGAATCTCTCCGCGTTGCTTGGGGCATCGGCCCCGGTTACGCGGAGATATGGGGATGGCCGCGGCGCCCTTCAAGCATCACGGCGAGGGGATTCGCCGGGCGAGAGCCGGTTCACGGCCTGGCGAGCTAGCGCCAGACCGGGCGAAAAAACCTGAGGACCCGGAGTTATAGGCATTCCAGAGGTCTTTTCACTCCGTCTGGCCGACGTGCAACCGGCCGTGGACCGGTTTCAGTGACCGCGGCGTTGCTGCAGCAACAGATTCTTGAAGCCGCTGCCGGCGAGTTGTTTCTGCGCCTGGGTCAGCTGATCACGATCGCTGTAGGGACCTACCAGCACTCGGTACCAGGTGTCGTCCTTGACCTTGCCCGACTCCACCCGCACGTCCTGGCCGAGCATGATGATTTGGGCGCGGACGCGGTCGGCATCGGCCTGGGTACGGAAGGAGCCGGCCTGGAGGAAGAACAGGGTCACCGGCGGCTGGGCCTTGGTGGTGGCTTCCTTGGGCGGCGTCGCAGCGGGCTGGCCCGGAGCGGTGCCTGGCGTGATCGGCGTCGCGGTGGTCGGCTGGCCGGGCTGCGCCGGGGTCGCCGCGGCATCCGGTTTGGCCGGAGTGGTCGGCTTGGCGGCCGGTGTGCGCGGCACGGCGTCCGGCGGCACGATCACCTCGGATTCGGGCAGCAGGGTATAGAAGTCGTACTTGGGCTTGATCGGCGTGGGCGGCGTGCCTTCGGTCTTGCCAGCAGCGGTCGACGCCTTGCCGTTGCCCGCCGCGGCCGCCGGACGGCCTTCTTCCGGCTTGGCGCGCTGCACCGCCTTGTTGCCCGGTTCGAGCTTCATCAGGAACACGACGAAGGCGCCGATGGCCAGACCCGACGCGAGCCAGACCCAGCCGGGCAGGGGCTGTTTCTTGGGAGCCGAGGTATTGCGACTGGCGCCGCGCTTGGGTGGGGCTTTCTTGGCCATCAGGCGGTGATCCGTCTCTTACATGCGTTCCAGGGTATGCAGGCCGAGCAGTTCCAGGCCCTGCTTGAGGGTGCGTCCGGTGAGCGCGGCCAGCCGCAGGCGGCTCTGGCGCAGCTCGGGATCCTCGGCGGTCAGGATCGGGCAGTTCTCGTAGAAGCTGGAGAACAGCCCGGCCAGGTCATAGAGGTAGCTGCACAGCAGGTGCGGGGTGCCCTTGTCGGCGACGCTGGCGAGGATCTCGCCGAATTGCGCCAGGCGGCCGCCCAGGTCCTGCTCCTGCGGGGCGTCCAGGCGGATGCGGCCGGTGGGCTCGCTCTGCCCGGCCTTGCGCAGCACGCTGGCGACCCGGGTGTAGGCGTACAGCAGGTAGGGCGCGGTGTTGCCCTCGAAGCTGAGCATCTGCTCGAAGTTGAAGCTGTAGTCGCTGGTGCGGTGCTTGGACAGGTCGGCGTACTTGACCGAGGCGATACCCACCACGCGGCCGATGTGGCGCAGTTCGTCTTCGCTGAAGGGCGTCTCGCCACGCTCGGCGCGTCCGGCATTGCGCTCCTTGACCAGTTGGTAGGCACGCTCTTCGGCTTCGTCGAGCAGGTCGACCAGCTTGACGGTGCCGCCATCACGGGTCTTGAAGGGGCGGCCATCGGCGCCGTTCATGGTGCCGAAGCCCATGTGTTCGAGTTGCATGGCCGGATCGACGAAGCCGGCACGGCGCGCGACCTCGAAGGCCATCTGGAAGTGCAGGGCCTGGCGCTGGTCGACGAAGTAGAGCGCGCGATCGGCCTGCAGCTGGCGGCTGCGATAGCGCATGGCTGCCAGGTCGGTGGTGGAATAGAGATAGCCACCGCCGGCCTTCTGTACGATCACCGGCAGCGGATTGCCCTCGGCGTTCTTGAATTCGTCGAGGAAGACGCAACGGGCGCCGTCGCTTTCGGTTAGCAGTCCGGCGGCCTCCAGATCGGCGACCACCTGGGCCAGGTCGTCGTTGTAGGCGCTCTCGCCCTTGACGTCAGCTGGGGTCAGCTTGACGTTGAGGCGGTCATAGACCTCCTGGCAGTGGGACAGGGAGACGGCATTGAAGCGCTCCCAGAGGCGCAGGCAGTGGGCATCGCCCGCCTGCAGCGCCACTACCAGCTCGCGGGCCCGCGCGGCGAACTCCGGCGAGGCGTCGAAGCGGCCCTTGGCCGCGCGGTAGAAGACCTCCAGGTCGGCCAGCTCGCCTTCGGCGGCCTGGGGCTGTTCTTCCATGTAGGCCAGCAGCATGCCGAACTGGGTACCCCAGTCGCCGACGTGGTTCTGGCGGATCACCTCGTCGCCGAGGAATTCCAGCACCCGCGCCACGGCGTCGCCGATGATGGTGGATCTCAGGTGGCCGACGTGCATCTCCTTGGCCAGGTTCGGCGAGGAGAGGTCCACCACCACGCGCTGGCGTGGGTCGTGCGTGGGCACGCCCAGTTGCGGATCGGCGAAGGCCGCATCCAGCCGCGCGGCCAGTTGCGCGTGATTTTGGAAGAAGTTAAGAAAGCCGGGGCCGGCGATCTCCACCTTGCTCACCGCCGGATCGGCGGGCAGGGCGGCCAGCAGCTTCTCGGCCAGGTCACGGGGCTTGGCGCGGGCCGGCTTGGCGAGCAGCAGGGCGACGTTGCTGGCGAAGTCGCCGTGGCTCTTGTCCTTGGTGTTCTCGACCTGGATGGCCGGCGCCACGTCGGCCGGCAGGGTGCCGTCGGCGATCAAGCGGTCGAGGGCGTGCTGGATGAGCTGGCGGATGCTGTCTTTCATGGTCATTGGCCTTCGGCGTGCGCCGGGCGCGCACTGCGATGAAAACCCGGCATTATCCGTGGCGAGCCCGGCCTTGCCAATGGTAAGAGCCTGTTCAACGTCTCGCGAGCTAGAGCCAAACAAGGCGGAAATGCCTGAGGAAGCGGAGTTTACGAGTGGTAAATGAGCATTCCGAAGGCATTTCTAACGCCGCTTGGCCGACGCGCAGCAGACGCTGAACAGGCTCTAAGCCAATGCCGCTAGAAGAGATCGATGGGATCCACATCCAGCGACCAGCGCACCTGGCGGGCTTCGGGCAGGCTTTCCAGCTGGACGACCCAGATGCCCAGCAGCCGGTGCAGAGGCGCACGGCTGCTGCTCTGCAGCAGCAGCTGGGCGCGATGGCGACCGGCGCGCCGCTCCATGGGCGCCGGTACCGGGCCGAGCAACTCCACCTGGGGCAGGGCGAGATTGACCGCCAGGCCTTCGGCGACGTGATAGGCCGCTTCGAGAAAATTCTCCACCTGATCCTGGCGATGGGCATCGGCGCGCAGCAGCGCCAGATAGGCGAAGGGCGGCAGACCGGCGGCGCGGCGCTCCTGCAGCGCCTGGCGGGCAAAGGCCGGATAGCCTTCCTCGGCCAGCTGCACCATCAGCGGATGATCGGCCAGGTGGGTCTGGATCAGCACCTGGCCCGGTTCCTCGGCGCGCCCGGCGCGCCCGGCGACCTGGACGATCTGCTGCGCCATGCGCTCGCTGGCGCGGAAGTCGGCGGAAAACAGCCCACTGTCGGCGTCCAGCACGGCCACCAGGGTCACCTTGGGAAAGTGGTGCCCCTTGGCGAGCATCTGGGTGCCGACCAGGATGCAGGGCACCCCGCTATGAATGGTGCGCAAGAGCTTGCCCAGGGCGTCCTTGCGCGCGGTGGTGTCGCGGTCGATGCGCAGCACCGGGATGTCCGGGAAGAGCAGCTGCAGGCGTTCCTCGGCGCGCTCAGTGCCGGCGCCCACCGGGCGCAGGTCGAGCTTGCCGCAGGAAGGGCAATGACGCGGCGGCGCCTGGCGGTGATCACAGTGATGGCAGCGCAGCTCGCCGGAGCCGCGGTGGTAGGTCATGCGCGCATCGCAGCGCGGGCACTGGGCCAGCCAACCGCAGTCGTGGCAGAGCAGGGTAGGGGCGAAGCCTCGTCGATTGAGGAACACCAGCACCTGCTGGCCGCGCTCCAGGGTCGCGCCCATGGCCTTGAGCAGTGGCTGGGACAGACCGCTGTCGAGCGGGCGACTGCGCACGTCCAGGCGCTCGAAGCGTGGCGGCTGGGCACCGCCGGCGCGCAGTGACAGGCGCAGGTGGGCATAGCGCCCCTGATCGGCGTTGTGCAGGCTCTCCAGCGAAGGGGTGGCCGAGCCCAGCACCACCGGTAGATGCTCGAAGCGTGCGCGGACCACGGCCAGGTCACGGGCGTGGTACCTGAGGCCTTCCTGCTGTTTATAGGAGGCGTCGTGTTCTTCGTCGACGATGATCAGCCCGGGGTACTTGAGCGGGGTGAACAGCGCCGAGCGGGTGCCCACCACGATATCCAGTTCGCCATCGCGAGCGGCCAGCCAGATGTCCATCCGCTCGCGATCGGTCAGCGCCGAGTGCAGCAGGGCGATGCGCGCATTGAAGCGCTGCTCGAAGCGGCCCAGGGTCTGGGGGCCCAGGTTGATCTCGGGAATCAAGAGCAGCGCCTGGCGTCCCGCTTCCAGGGTGGCGCGGATCAGCTGCAGATAGACCTCGGTCTTGCCGCTGCCGGTCACACCTTCCAGCAGATAGCAGTGGAAGCCGCTGCCGGCGCGGACCGCTTCGTAGGCCAGGCGCTGCTCGCCGTTGAGCGGCAATTCGGCCTGGGCGAGCCAGGAGCCCTGGTGCCGGGTCGGCTGGTGATAGCGGGTCTCCACCTTGACCAGGCCCTTGGCCTGGAGGAGGTCGAGACTGTCCTTGACCAGGCCGAGCTGGCCGAGCAATTCGTGCAGCACGCCATGGGGATGCTGGCGCAGGGTCTTGAGCGCCTCGCGCTGGCGCGGCGCCCGGGCCAGGCGTGGATCTTCCGGGCGGGCATCGGGCTGGGCGATCCAGAAACGCTGCAGCCGGCGCTCGGCCGGCTCCCCCTGACGCAAAAGGGCAGGAAGTGCCCAGCTCAGGGTGTCGCCGAGGCTGTGCTGATAGTACTGGGCGGACCACTGGCAGAGTTCGAACAGGGTGCTGGGCAGCGGCGGGCGCTCGTCGAGCAGTTGCAGGGCCTTGCGCAGCTTGTCCGGCGGCACCTCGGTTTCCTGGGCCACCTCGATCAGCACCCCGACCACCTCACGGCGACCGAAGGGCACCCGCAGTCGCACGCCGGGGCGCAACTGCTCCTCCACCGCGCCCTTGGGCGGCAGATAGTCGAACAGGCGGCGCAGGGGGGAAGGCAGCGCCAGGCGCAGGATCAGGGGCACGGCAGGGCTCACAGACGTAAAGCCCGATGGTAGCAGACAGGCGGTGAGGGGGCTGCTTGCGCCTCCTATCCGCTCTGGTATGATTTACAGCCCAAATCTGTGCGGTATCCGGCAATGGCGCCGGGTGGCGGCACAGCTAGACCCCGAGGATAGTTCCATGAAAGCTGATATCCATCCGCAGTACGATGCCATCGAAGCCACCTGCAGCTGTGGCAACGTCATCAAGACCCGCTCGACCCTGAGCAAGAACATTCACCTGGACGTCTGCTCCGAATGCCACCCGTTCTACACCGGCAAGCAGAAGGTCCTGGACGCTGGCGGCCGTATTGATCGCTTCAAGCAGCGCTTCGGCGTGTTCGGCAGCAGCAAGTAATGCGCTGCCGTCGACCATCTCCGCATGGTTCGACACTGAAAAAGGCGTCCCTCTGGGGCGCCTTTTTCGTTTCTACCCTGGCAATTGCGCCGCTGGCCCTGGCCGCGGCGTGCCCCTTGCTGCCGGGCGGCCAGGAGGTCGAGGTGCGGCAGGTGGTGGACGGCGATACCCTGCGCCTGGTCGATGGTCGCTCCGTGCGCCTGATCGGCATCAACGCACCGGAGTTGGGCAGGTCCGGCGGCACGGCGCAGTCCTATGCCGAGGATGCGCGTCGACGCCTGCAGGCGCTGGTGGACGCCAGTGACGACCGCCTGCGCCTGGTCCCGGGTCGCGAGGCGACCGACCACTACGGTCGTACCCTGGCCCATCTCTATGACCGCCAGGGCCGCAATCTCGAAGCCCAGTTGATCGCCGAGGGTCTCGGCTACGCGGTGGCCATCGCGCCCAATACCCGACTGGCCGGCTGTCAGGTCGCGGCGGAAGGCGCGGCGCGCAAGGCTCGACTCGGTGTTTGGAAAAAGGACCCCACCCTTTCCGCCACGCATATCCAGGAGAGTGGTTTCGCCGTGGTGCAGGGGCGCCTGCAGGGGATCGAACGCAACCGGGGCGGACTCTGGCTGCAGTTCGACGGCGATCTGGTGGTCAATGTGCCGAATCGCTTTGTGAATGCCTTCGCTGAGCTGCCACTGCAGCAATGGATCGGGCGCCAGCTCGAGGCACGGGGCTGGATCGTCGATCGCAGCCGTCGCCAGGAAGCGGGGCGGGCACGCTGGCAGCTGACCCTGAGCGATCCGCACATGCTGGGTTTGCGGGTTGAATCGTTTTAGCCGAAAGTCGTATTGCGATTGATTTCAGGCATATGGCCGATTGCTTGTGGCACCTTGAGTCTTTGCGTATTCTCGCCCGACCCAAGACCCACACCACGCGGATATACCAATAATGTCTGATCTCAAAACCGCCGCCCTCGAATACCATGCTCAGCCGCGTCCCGGCAAACTCAGCGTCGAGCTGACCAAGCCCACCGCGACCGCTCGTGACCTTTCCCTGGCCTACAGCCCCGGCGTCGCCGAACCGGTCCGCGAGATCGGCCGCGATCCCGAACTGGCCTACCGCTACACCGGCAAAGGCAACCTGGTCGCCGTGATCTCCGACGGTACCGCCATCCTCGGCCTGGGCAACCTCGGCCCGCTGGCCTCCAAGCCGGTGATGGAAGGCAAGGGCGTGCTGTTCAAGCGCTTCGCCGGTGTGGACGTCTTCGACATCGAGGTGGACGCCGAGAGCCCCCAGGCCTTCATCGACACCGTCAAGCGCATCTCCATCACCTTCGGTGGCATCAACCTGGAAGACATCAAGGCGCCCGAGTGCTTCGAGATCGAGCGCGCCTTGATCGAACAGTGCGACATCCCGGTCTTCCACGATGACCAGCACGGCACCGCCATCGTCACCGCCGCCGGCATGCTCAACGCCCTGGAAATCGCCGGCAAGCGCCTGGAAGACGCCAAGATCGTCTGCCTGGGTGCCGGTGCCGCCGCCATCTCCTGCATGCGCCTGCTGGCGAGCATGGGCGCCAAGGTCGAGAACATCTACATGATCGACCGTCAGGGCGTGGTCCACAGCGGCCGCAACGACCTGAACCAGTACAAGGCGGCCTTCGCCACCGAGACCAGCAAGCGCACCCTGGACGACGCCCTCGAAGGCGCTGACGTCTTCGTCGGTCTGTCCGGCCCCAACCTGCTGTCGGCCGAAGGCCTCAAGCGCATGGCGGCCAACCCTATCGTCTTCGCCTGCTCCAACCCGGATCCGGAAATCACCCCCGAGCTGGCCCACGCCACGCGCGACGACGTGATCATGGCCACCGGTCGTTCCGACTATCCGAACCAAGTCAACAACGTCCTGGGCTTCCCCTTCATCTTCCGTGGTGCCCTGGACGTCCGCGCCCGGGTCATCAACGAAGAGATGAAGATCGCCGCCGCCCTGGCCCTGCGCGACCTGGCCAAGCTGCCGGTGCCCAAGGAAGTCTGCGCCGCCTACAACGTCGATAGCCTGAGCTTCGGTCGTGAGTACATCATTCCCAAGCCCATGGATGCTCGTCTGATCACCCTGGTATCCGATGCCGTGGCCAAGGCCGCCATCGAGACCGGCGTGGCCACGCTGCCCTACCCGGCGAACTATCCGCTGAAGTCGGTGGATGACGTCTTCGCCAAGTAAGGCCCGAAGCAATAAAAAACCCCGCCACGGCGGGGTTTTTTATTGGCTGGAGATCAGAAGATGTCCATGGGCACGTTTTCGCTGGAGGGCAGCGGCGTGCCGGGCGCCACGCCGGGCGGCAGTTCGTCCAGGCTCGGCGGGGTGTCCTCGCTCTTGAACAGCTCGAAATAGGCGTTGGGCGTACCGGGCGGCGCGGCGCGACCGGTGGTGGGGTCGACGCGGATGGAGACGATGCCGTCCGGTTCCTTGAGCTGATGCGGCGGCTTGTCCTTGAGCGCGGCACCCATGTAGCTCATCCAGATCGGCAGGGCCACGGTACCGCCGAATTCCTGGCGGCCCAGGGTCTCGGGTTGGTCGAAGCCGGCCCAGACCGTGGTCACGTAGTCACCGTTGTAGCCGGAGAACCAGGTGTCCTTGGATTCGTTGGTGGTGCCGGTCTTGCCGGCCAGGTCGTTGCGGCCCAGTTCCAGCGCCTTGCGGCCGGTGCCGCGCTTGATCACGTCCTGCAGCATGCTGTTCATGATGAAGGCGTTGCGCGGATCGATGACCTGGGGGGCGAACACCGGCGCCGGATTGGCCGGGTCGGCGGCGGCGGTGTCGGCCGCCGGCGTGACCTCGACGCCCGGCGCGGTCGTGGCCTGCGCCTGCTGGGGCACCCGTGGCGCGGCCATGCGATAGACCACCTTGCCGTCGCGATCGGTCACGTGATCGACCACGTAGGGTGTCACCTTGTAGCCCTCGTTGGCGAACACCGACCAGCCGGTGGCCACTTCCAGCGGCGTCAGGCCCGGGGTGCCGAGAGCGAGCGACAGGTTGCGCGGCAACTGGTCGCGCTCGAAGCCGAAACGACTGACGTAATCCAGCGCATAGTCGATGCCGATGGCCTGCAGCACCCGGATGGACACCAGGTTGCGCGAGCGATAGAGGGCCTCGCGCAGGCGGATTGGGCCGAGGAAGGTGTTGTTGTCGTTCTTTGGCCGCCAGGCTTCGTCGGGATTCTCGTCCATGAAGACGATGGGCGCATCGTTGACCAGGCTGGCGGCGGTAAAGCCCTTCTCCAGCGCAGCGCTGTAGATGAACGGCTTGAAGCTGGAACCGGGCTGGCGCCGGGCCTGGGTGGCGCGGTTGTAGTTGCTCTGCTCGAAGGAGAAGCCGCCGATCAGGGCGCGAATGGCGCCATCCTGGGGGTCGAGGGAGACCAGGGCGCTCTGCGCCTTGGGAATCTGCGAGAACTTCAGGCTGCCATCGTCCTGGCGCTGCACCCGGATCAGGTCGCCGACCTTGACCACGTCGGCCGGACCGTTCGGGCGTGGCCCCAGGCTGTTGGCGCTGAGGTAGGGGCGTGCCCATTTCATCGAGTCCCAGGAGACCGCCTCTTCCTTGCCCTCGCGGGTCAGGACCAGGATGCCGCTCTTTTCCACCTGGGTGACCAGGGCCGGATCCTGACCGCCGACGATGCGCTGCTTCTGGATCAGCGCGGTCCATTCGGCGCGGCTGCGATTGGGCCACTGGGCCTCGGGGCCGCGATAGCCGTGCCGGCGGTCGTAATCGGTCAGGCCGTCACGTACGGCTTCGAACGCATCCGTCTGCAGCCGGCTGTCGATGGTGGTGTAGACCTGGTAGCCATCGGTGTAGGCATCGCCACCATAGCGACCAACCATTTCCGCCCGTGCCATCTCGGCGATGTAGGGGGCGTTGAGCTCAGGCACGGCGACGTGATGATAGGCCTCGAGCGGCTCGGCGATGCCGGCCTGGTAGGCCGCCTGATCGATATAACCGAGCTTGAACATGCGTTCGAGAATCCAATTGCGTCTTTCCAGGCTACGCTCAGGATTAGCGACCGGGTTGTAACGCGACGGCGCCTTGGGCAGACCGGCGATCATCGCCATCTGGGCGACGGTCAGGTCCTTGATGGACTTGCCGTAGTAGACCTGGGCGGCGGCCTCGATGCCGTAGGCGCGGTTACCCAGGTAGATCTTGTTGACATAGAGCTCGAGGATCTCGTCCTTGGTCAGTTGGCGCTCGATTTGCAGCGCCAGGAGGATCTCGGTGAATTTGCGCGAGAAGCTGCGCTCGCTGGTCAGGAAGTAGTTCTTGGCGACCTGCATGGTAATGGTGCTGCCACCGGTCTGGATGTGTCCGGTCTTGACCAGCTGGCTCACTGCCCGTGCCAGGCTTTTCACATCCACGCCATAGTGATTGGCGAAGTTGTCATCCTCGGCGGAGAGCAGGGCATGGATGAAATCGGGCGGTATCTCGTTGAAACGCAGCGGCGAGCGGCGCATTTCGCCGAATTCGGCGATGAGTTTGCCGTCCGCGCTGAACACCCGCAGAGGGATCTGCAGTTGCACGTTACGCAGGGCATCGATGGAGGGCAGGCTGGGGCTGAGGTAGAGGAAGGCACCGCTGAGACCCAGCAACAGGCTGCAGACCAGGGCGACCAACGACCACCAGAAAAATTTCAGAACACGCATCAAGAGACTTTTCGAATGGAAAGAAGGAAAGGGCGACAGGTGACGGTCAGCCTACACGGCGTCGCCATTATAGGCGCGTTTGGCGGTTGGCCGCTATTTGCTCGGGTGTCAAGTCTGTTATCTAATGCCCGTCCGCGGAAGACCACCGTCGCTCATAGGGAACTGATGTGCTAGGGCTATTCAGAAAGAAGGCGAATACGCTGCTGGGTATCGACGTCAGTTCGACATCCGTGAAACTCATCGAGTTGAGCCGTGCAGGCGGGCGCTACCGGGTGGAAGCCTATGCGGTCGAACCCCTGCCGGCTAATGCCGTGGTGGAAAAGAACATCGCCGAGCTGGAGGGCGTGGGCCTCGCCATCGGCAGGGTGCTGGTCAAGGCGCGCAGTTCCGCGCGCAGCGCCGCCGTGGCCGTCTCTGGCTCGGCGGTGATCGCCAAGACCATCGAGATGGATGCCGGCCTCACCGACGACGAGCTGGAAAACCAGATCAAGCTGGAAGCTGACCAGTACATTCCCTATCCGCTGGACGAGGTCGCCATCGACTTCGAGGTGCAGGGGCCGTCGCCACGCAACGCCGAGCGCGTCGAGGTGCTGCTGGCCGCTTGCCGGAAGGAAAACGTCGAGGTCCGCGAAGCGGCCCTGGCGCTGGCCGGCGTCTCGGCCAAGGTGGTCGACGTCGAGGCCTATGCCCTGGAGCGTGCCTACCAGTTGCTGGCCAATCAGCTCGGCGGCCATGTCGACGACCTGACCGTGGCGGTGGTCGACATTGGCGCCACCATGACCACCCTGAGCGTGCTGCACAACGGCAAGACCATCTACACCCGCGAGCAGCTGTTTGGCGGCCGCCAGCTCACCGAAGAGATCCAGCGCCGCTACGGCCTGTCGGTGGAGGAGGCCGGTCTGGCCAAGAAGCAGGGTGGCCTGCCTGACGACTACCAGAGCGAGGTACTGACGCCCTTCCGCGAGGCGGTGGTGCAGCAGGTGGCGCGCTCGCTGCAGTTCTTTTTCGCCGCCGGGCAATACAATGATGTGGACTACATCTTGCTTGCTGGAGGAACCGCGTCAATTTCCGGACTCGACCGCTTGATCCAGCAGAAAATCGGCACCCCCACGGTCCTGGCCAATCCCTTCGCCGACATGACCGTCAGCAACAAGGTCAATGCGGCGGCCCTGGCGGGTGACGCCCCGGCGCTGATGATCGCCTGCGGCCTGGCCATGAGGAGTTTCGACTAGATGGCCCGCATCAACCTCTTGCCCTGGCGGGAGCAGCTGCGCGAAGAAAGGCGCAAGCAGTTCCTGGTGATCCTGGGCGGCATCTTCGTGCTCTCGTGCGGCGCCGTGTTTCTCGGGGATCAGTACCTGTCCGGCGAGATCGCCCGTCAGGAGGCGCGCAATGCCTTCATCCAGCAGAACATCGCCCAGCTGGACGTGCGCATCAAGGAGATCAGCGAGCTCAAGACCCGGCGCCAGCAACTGCTGGCACGGATGAAGATCATCCAGGACCTGCAGGGCAACCGCCCGGTCATCGGCCACGTCTTCGATCAACTGGTGCGCACCCTGCCGGACGGCGTGTACTTCCGCGAGCTGAAGATGCAGGGCGACACCCTGTCCATCAGCGGCGAGGCGGAATCCAACAACCGGGTCTCCAACCTGATGCGTAATCTGGACGCCTCCGACTGGTTCGCTTCGCCTACGCTGATCGAGGTGAAGGCGACCACTGCCGGGGCGGTGGATCAGGCCAACACCTTCCAGCTCACCGTCAAGCAGACCCAGCCCGGCGCACCTGCTGCACCGGCCCCAGTCGCCCAGGGAGGCAAACCATGAGTCTCGCCGATTCCCTGGCCAGCCTGCGCAAGGTCGACATCAACGAACTCAGCCTGGAGAACCTCGGTTCCTGGCCCAAGCCGGTCAAGGTCATCGCCTGCCTGCTGATCGTGCTGGTGGTGCTCCTGCTCGGCTATCAGTTCCACCTCAGCGACATGCAGGCGCAGCTGGACAGCCAGCGCACCCAGGAAGAGACCCTCAAGCAGCAATACGCCAGCAAGGCCTTCCAGGCCGCCAATCTGGATGCCTACAAGCAGCAGATGGTCGAGATGGAAGAGTCCTTCGGCGCGCTGCTGCGTCAGCTGCCCGGCGATACCGAGGTGCCGGCGCTGCTGGAGGACATCACCCGGACCGGCCTGGGCAGTGGCCTGGAATTCGAGCAGATCAAGCTCCTGCCCGAGGTGACCCAGCAGTTCTATGTGGAGTTGCCGATCCAGATCACCGTGGTGGGCAACTATCATGACCTGGCGACCTTCGTCAGCAGCGTCTCCAGCCTGCCGCGCATCGTCACCCTGCACGACTTCGACCTCAAGCCGGTGGATGACCGAAACGCCAATGGCGGCGGCACGGTATCCGGGACCGGTGGCAAGTTGCGCATGAACGTCCTGGCCAAGACCTATCGCTACAACGACAAGGGGCTCGGCAAATGAGGACGCCTCTGTTGCTCTGCCTGCTGACCGGCGTGCTGGTCGGCTGCGGTTCCAGCGATACCAGCGATCTGCAGGCCTTCATGGACGAAACCCGCGCCAAGCCGCGCGGTTCCATCGAGCCGCTGCCGCAGTTCCGCGCCTACGAACCCTTCACCTATGCCGCTGCGGCGCTGCGCAGCCCCTTCCAGGCGCCGGTACGCATCGACCCCACGGTGCGCCAGCGCGGGACCGGCAACATCAAGCCGGACGTGAATCGGCCGAAGCAGTTTCTCGAAGGCTTCAACATCGAGACCTTCAGCATGGTGGGCATCCTGGCCAACGCCAGTGGCCGCTATGCGCTGGTCAACGGCGCCGGGGGCGTACATCGCGTCAAGGTGGGGGACTACCTGGGCCGCAATGACGGGCGCATCACCAAGATCACCGACGGTGAGATCGACGTGATCGAAATCGTCCCGGATGGCGAGGGTGGCTGGCTGGAACGGCCGCGCACCATCACCTTGAAGGAAAAGACTTAATGGGCGGGGCAAGTACAGTGAAGACGAATAGCGCAAGACGGCTGGGACTGGGATTGGCCTTGTTGCTGGGTAGCCTGGCCGGCCAGGTCCTGGCCGCCGATCTGCAGGCCTTGAACGTCGCCTCCCTGCCCGGGGATCGCATCGAACTCAAGCTGACCTTCGATCAGCCGGTGCCGATCCCCAAGGGCTACACCATCGAGCAGCCGGCGCGGATCGCCCTGGACCTGCCCGGCGTGGCCAACAAGCTGGGTACCAAGAGCCGCGAGCTGGGCAATGGCAATGCCCGCAGCGTGACGGTGGTCGAGGCGGGCAACCGGACCCGGCTGATCATCAACCTCACCAATCTGGCCAGCTACGACACCCGTGCCGACGGTCGCAACCTGTTCGTTACCATCGGCGGCACCGCGGGTCGCCAGGCGGCCGGCGCCCAGGCCAACCTGACGCCGAATCTGCCGCGCGCCGCGGCGCCGGCCACCGTGACCGCGCCGTCGTCCGCCCCGCTGCCCAGCGCCGTCACCCGCACGCCGCTGCCGCCGACCCAGGCCTCTTCCACCGTGGCGGCCATGACCGCGCCGCGGCCGCAACTGCGCGGCAAGGCGATCCGTCATCTCGACTTCCAGCGGGGTCCCCAGGGCGAGGGCAACGTGGTCATCGACCTGAGCGAGACCGGCATCAACCCGGACATCCAGGAGCAGGGCGGCAAGATCCGCCTGACCTTCGCCGGCACTCAGTTGCCCGAGGAGTTGCGGGTACGGCTGGACGTCAAGGACTTCGCCACCCCGGTGCAGTTCGTCAACGCCTCCGCCGACAGCAGCGGGGCGTCCATCGTCATCGAGCCGACCGGGACCTACGACTACCTGGCCTACCAGACCAACAATCGCCTGACCCTGAGCGTCAAGCCGCTCACCACCGAGGAAAAGGAAAAGCGCGCAGCCGATCGCTTCACCTACACCGGCGAAAAGCTGTCGCTGAACTTCCAGGACATCGACGTCCGCTCGGTGCTGCAGCTGATCGCCGACTTCACCAACCTCAACCTGGTGGCGAGCGACACCGTGCAGGGCAACATCACCCTGCGCCTGCAGAACGTACCCTGGGATCAGGCGCTGGACTTGATCCTCAAGACCAAGGGCCTGGACAAGCGCCAGATCGGCAACGTGCTGCTGGTCGCGCCGGCCGACGAGATCGCCGCGCGTGAGCGCCAGGAGCTGGAATCCCAGAAACAGATCCAGCAGCTCGCTCCCCTGCGGCGCGACCTGATCCAGGTCAACTATGCCAAGGCCGCCGACATCGCCAAGTTGTTCCAGTCGGTGACCAGTGCCGACAAGACCGCCGACGAGCGTGGCTCCATCTCGGTGGACGAGCGTACCAACAGCATCATCGCCTACCAGACCCAGAATCGCCTGGACGAACTGCGGCGCATCGTCTCGCAGCTGGACATCCCGGTACGTCAGGTGATGATCGAGGCGCGGCTGGTGGAAGCCAACGTCGACTACAGCAAGCAGCTGGGCGTTCGCTGGGGCGGCAATACTCGCCAGGGCAATTTCGCGGTCTATGGCAAGGATGGCGCGACGACCGTTGATAGCACCACTAACCAGGCTTTCCTGCCTGGAACCAGTACCATCGGTAACGTCACCTCTGCCACTGGCCTCGCGCCCACGCCCTTCGTGGACATGGGCGTCTCCGGCAGCACTTCGGGCATCGGCATCGGTTTCATGGCTGGTGGTCAGATGCTCGACCTGCAGCTGTCCGCTCTGCAATCCAGCGGCAATGGCGAGATCATCTCCCAGCCCAAGGTGGTGACCTCGGACAAGGAGACCGCCAAGATCCTGCGCGGTACCGAAATCCCCTACCAGGAAGCCAGCTCCAGCGGTGCCACCAGCACCAGCTTCAAGCAGGCCGCTCTGTCGCTGGAGGTCACGCCGCAGATCACTCCGGACAACCGCATCATCATGGAGGTCAAGGTCAACAAGGATGCACCTGACTACCAGAACGCGCTCAATGGCGTGCCGCCGATCAGCAAGAACGAGGTCAATGCCAAGGTCCTGGTGAGCGATGGCGAGACCATCGTGCTGGGCGGGGTGTTCTCCAACACCCAGACCAAGTCCACCACCAAGGTGCCGATGCTGGGGGATATTCCCTATGTCGGTCGGCTGTTCCGCCGGGATTCGGTCACCGACAGCAAAGTCGAGCTGCTGATCTTCCTCACGCCGCGTATCATGAACAACCAGGCGATAGCGGTTGGTCGATGACATAAGTGCGTAATCTGTTTCTCGTAGGACCGATGGGCTCGGGCAAGAGCACCATCGGCCGGCTCCTGGCGAAGGAATTGCGGCTGCCGTTCAAGGATTCCGACAAGGTAATCGAAGAACGCACCGGTGCCGACATCCCCTGGATCTTCGATGTGGAAGGCGAGCAGGGCTTTCGCGAGCGCGAACGCGCCGCGATCGCCGAGCTGTGCGCGGAGAACGGCCTGGTGATGGCCACCGGTGGGGGCGCCGTGCTGCGCGAGGACAATCGCCAGGCGCTCAAGCGTGGCGGGCGGGTCATCTACCTGCATGCCTCCATCGAGCAACAGATCGAGCGCACCTCCCGGGATCGCAATCGACCGCTGCTGCAGACCGCCGATCCCGCGGCGGTGCTGCGCAATCTCATGGCCATGCGCGATCCGCTGTATCGGGAGATCGCCGACATCATCATCGAGACCGACGAGCGGCCCCCCCGGATGGTCGTGCTGCAGATACTCGACCGTCTGAAAGCCCTGGCACCGCATTAAAGCTGCGAGCGTTCTGCGCTATGCTAGGCGCCCTTTGAATCAAGGTGACGGCATGCGGACTCTTCACGTCGAGCTCGGTGAGCGCAGCTACCCGATCTACATCGGCCAGGGCCTTCTGGATCGACCGGAATGCGTCCTGCCCCATCTCGCCGGGCGCAAGGTGGCGATCGTCACCAACGAAACCATCGCGCCGCTCTATCTGGAGCGTCTGCTGCGCACCCTGGGCGATCGCCCGGTCAGCTCGATCGTGCTGCCCGATGGCGAGGCGCACAAGAACTGGGAGACCCTGCAGCTGATCTTCGACGGCCTGCTGCAGGATCGCCATGATCGCAAGACCACCCTCATCGCCCTGGGCGGCGGGGTGATCGGTGACATGGGCGGTTTCGCCGCGGCCTGCTATCAGCGCGGAGTGGACTTCATCCAGGTGCCGACCACGCTGCTGTCCCAGGTGGATTCCTCGGTGGGCGGCAAGACCGGCATCAACCATCCGCTGGGCAAGAACATGATCGGCGCCTTCTACCAGCCCAAGGCCGTGGTCATCGATACCGACAGCCTGGCGACCCTGCCGGCGCGCGAACTCTCGGCGGGTCTGGCCGAGGTCATCAAGTACGGCCTGATCTGTGACGAGCCCTTCCTCGGCTGGCTCGAAGAGCATGTCGAGGCGCTGCTGGCACTGGATCAAAGCGCGCTCACCGAAGCCATCGAGCGCTCCTGTGCGGCCAAGGCCCAGGTGGTGGGCAGCGACGAGCGCGAGTCGGGTCTGCGGGCGATCCTCAACCTCGGCCATACCTTCGGTCACGCCATCGAGACCCACCAGGGCTATGGCGTCTGGCTGCACGGCGAGGCGGTTGCCGCCGGCATGGTCATGGCGCTGCAGATGTCCCTGCTGCTGGGCTGGCTCAGTGCCGCGCAGCGCGACCGCGCCATTCGCCTGCTGGTTAAGGCCAAGCTGCCCGTGGTACCGCCGGTGGACATGCAGCCGGCCGATTTCGAACGCCTCATGGCGGTGGACAAGAAGGTCCTGGATGGACAACTCCGGCTGGTACTGCTCAGTGACCTGGGCCAGGCCGTGGTGACCGCCGACTTCGCCCGCGACATTCTCGAGCAGACGCTGCGTACCGATTACCAAGCGCTGACCGCCCAGTAAGGAGAACAAGAGAGTCCCATGTCCAATCTGCACGCCGACGAAGCCTTCCTCGGTCACTATCAGTTCACTCACGACCCGTTCGCCGCCCGCGTTCCCGGTTTCAAATTCTTTCCGGCCCAGCGCAAGCCGGTGCTGGGCCAGTTGCATCACCTGGCCCGCTACAGCCAGCTGCTGCTGGTGGTCAGTGGTCCCGAGGGCAGTGGCAAGACGCTGCTGCGCCAGGCGCTGGCGGCCAGTACCAAGAAGGAGGCCGTGCACTGCGTGGTGATTTCCGCGCAGAACGGCGGTGACGCCCGCACCGTGCTGGCCCAGGTCGCCAAGGGCGTGGGCGCCGACAGCCAGACGCCGGCGGCCATTCTCGCGCAGGCGGCGGAAGTGCGCCTGGCGGGGCAGGAGGTCTACATCCTGGTGGATGACGCCGAGGCCCTGGCCACTCCCGCGCTGGAAGCCCTGCTGGAACTGGCCGGGGGCAGCGAAAAGGAGCGCCTGCACGTCTTCCTGTTCGGCGAAGCGGAAGTGGTGATGCGCCTGGAGGACATCGCCCAGGGCGAAGAGCGCTATCACGCCATCGAGTTGCTGCCCTACAGCGAGAGCGAGGCCGAGGAGTACCTGGCCCAGCGCCTGGAAGGTGCCGGCCAGGGCCTGGAGATCTTTACCGACGAGCAGCTCGCGACTATCCACGAGCGCTCCGGCGGCTGGCCCGGTCGGCTCAACGAAGAAGCCCGGGATGTGCTGGTGGCCGGCATGAGCGCCCGGCGCAAGAAGGCCGCGGCACCGGCGAAAGGCTCGCGCAATCTGCTGGCGGCCCTGCCGCGCAAGCACCTGGTCATTCTCGGGGTGGTGGTGCTGGCGGTGGGTGCCGCGGCGCTGTCGCTCAAGGGCGGCAAGAGCGAGGCCCCGGCCACCGGCACGGCCGGACAGGACCTGCCCATGGGTGGCCAGAACACCGCCTCTGCCGGTAAGGACGCCCAGGGGGCGCCCATCCAGTTCGACGGCTCTTCCAAACCGCTGCCCCTGCCGCTGGTGGGCGAGTCGCAGCCGGTCATCCGTGAACCCCTCGCGGAAGCGGCGGGCGGTCGGCAGGCGGGTACCGCCGCGGGTAACGACATGGGTGCGGGCGGCGTGCCGCCGACCGTGACCACCGATGCCCCACCCATCAGTGACGAGGACGAACTGCCCAGCCGCACGCCGGCGCGTACTCCGGCGGCCAGCGCTCCGGCAGTGGCGGCTCCGGCGCCCCGTCACACTGCACCTGCGCCTACCCCTGCACCGGCACCGACCAAGCCGGCTCCGGCTGCAGCGCCCGCTCATGCTGGCAGCGCAGCGGCGGGTTGGTACGGTAGTCAGGCGGGCAGCAAGTACGCTCTGCAGGTGGTGGGTACCAGCACCGAGAAGGCGGCGCAGGACTTCATCGCCGCCCAGGCCGACAGTAGCAACTTCCGCTATTTCAAGAAGAGCTACCAGGGCAAGGCGCTCTATGTGGTGACCTACGGCAACTTCGCCAATCGGGCAGCGGCCGAAGCGGCCGTCAAGCAGTTGCCAGCCAAGGTGCAGGCCAGCAAACCCTGGCCGCGGACCTTCGCCAGCATCCAGCAGGACATCGCCACCAGTCGCTGATTCTTGCCTGCTACGCAAAGAAAGCCCCTGTGCTATCACGAGAGTGATGCCAGGGCTTTCTTTTTTGCGTCATCGAATTTTCATCAGGTGTCATCAGTGTTTGTCGTAAGCGATTTTTTCGCTACACTGGTCAGCCTTTGACTGTCCGAAAAAAGTTCAAATAAGCGGACCGTTTTGTGATGCCTTCGCAATAACCTGATTGCCGGTGAGAGCGCTATGAAAGCAGGCCTGTTCAATCCCGATAGCTTCAAGGACAACTGCGGCTTCGGCCTGATCGCCCATATGCAGGGCGAGCCCAGCCATGACCTGCTGGAAACGGCCATCGAAGCCCTGACCTGCATGACCCACCGGGGCGGTATCAACGCAGACGGCAAGACCGGTGACGGTTGCGGTCTGCTCATGCAGAAGCCGGACGCCTTCCTGCGCGCCATCGCCCAGGAGCAGTTCGGCGCCGAGTTGCCCGAGCAGTACGCCGCGGGCGTGGTGTTCTTCAACCAGGACGAGGCCCGCGCCGAACAGGCCCGCGCCAACATGAACCTGGAGATCGAGGCCGCTGGTCTGACCCTGGTCGGCTGGCGCAAGGTGCCCATCGACACCTCGGTACTGGGCGAGCTGGCCCTGGCGCGACTGCCCCGCATCGAGCAGGTGTTCGTCGCCGGTCCGGGTCTCGACGACCAGCAGTTCGGGGTCAAGCTGTTCTCCGCCCGCCGCCGCTCCTCGGTGCGCAACGCCGAAGACGCCGAGCACTACATCTGCAGCCTGTCGTCCCGCGTCATCGTCTACAAGGGCCTGATGATGCCGGCGGATCTCGCCGCCTTCTATCCGGACCTCGGCGATCCGCGCCTGGCTACCGCCATCTGCGTGTTCCACCAGCGCTTCTCCACCAACACCCTGCCGAAGTGGCCGCTGGCGCAGCCCTTCCGCTATCTCGCCCACAACGGCGAGATCAACACCATCACCGGCAACCGCAACTGGGCCCAGGCGCGGCGGACCAAGTTCGTCAACGAACTGATTCCGGATCTCGACCAGCTCGGTCCGCTGGTCAACCGCGTCGGTTCCGACTCCTCCAGCATGGACAACATGCTGGAGCTGCTGGTGACCGGCGGCATGGACCTGTTCCGCGCCGTGCGCATGATCATTCCGCCGGCCTGGCAGAACGTCGAGACCATGGACGCCGATCTGCGCGCCTTCTATGAATTCAACTCCATGCACATGGAGCCCTGGGACGGTCCGGCCGGCGTGGTGCTGACCGAAGGCCGCTACGCGGTCTGCCTGCTCGACCGCAACGGCCTGCGCCCGGCGCGCTGGGTGACCACCAAGAACGGCTACATCACCCTGGCTTCGGAAGTAGGCGTCTGGAACTACCAGCCCGACGACGTCATTGCCAAGGGCCGGGTCGGCCCGGGCCAGATCCTGGCCGTGGACACCGAGACCGGCGAGGTGCTGCAGACCGACGACATCGACAATCGTCTCAAGGCGCGCCATCCCTACAAGCAGTGGCTGCGCAAGAACGCCATGCGCATCCAGGCGACCCTTGACGACCATGATCACGGTTCGGCCTTCTACGACCAGGATCAGCTGCGCCAGTACATGAAGATGTTCCAGGTCACCTTCGAGGAGCGTGACCAAGTGCTGCGTCCGCTGGGCGAGCAGGGCCAGGAAGCCGTGGGCTCCATGGGCGACGACACGCCCATGGCGGTGCTGTCGCGGCGCATCCGTTCGCCCTACGACTACTTCCGCCAGCAATTCGCCCAGGTCACCAATCCGCCGATCGACCCGCTGCGCGAGTCCATCGTTATGTCCCTGGAGACCTGCCTGGGTGCCGAGCGCAACGTCTTCGAGGAAACCGCCGAGCACGCCGATCGCGCCATCCTGAGCAGCCCAGTGATCTCGCCGGCCAAGTGGCGGACCATCCTCAACATGCCCAAGCCCGGCTTCGAGCATGTCACGATCGACCTCAATTACCCCGAGTCCATGGGGCTCGAGGCGGCGCTGCGCAACATCGTCGAGCAGGCCGAGGAAGCGGTGCGCGCCGGCAAGGTGCTGTTGGTGCTGACCGACCGCCACATCGAACCGGGCAAGCTGCCGGTGCATGCGGTGCTGGCCACCGGCGCCGTGCATCACCACCTGGTTAACCTGGGGCTGCGTACCAGCAGCAACATCCTGGTGGAGACCGCCACAGCCCGTGATCCGCACCACTTCGCCGTGCTGCTGGGCTTTGGCGCCACTGCGGTCTATCCGTTCCTGGCCTATGAGGTGCTGGGCGATCTGATCCGCACCGGCGAGGTGCTGGGCGACCTCTACGAGGTATTCAAGTACTACCGCAAGGGCATTACCAAGGGCCTGCTCAAGGTGATCTCCAAGATGGGCATCTCCACCGTCGCCTCCTATCGCGGCGCCCAGCTGTTCGAGGCCGTGGGCCTGGCAGACGAGGTCACCGATCTGTGCTTCCCCGGCGTCACCAGCCGCATCAAGGGCGCGCGCTTCGTCGACCTGGAAGCCGAGCAGAAGCTGCTGGCCGGCGAAGCCTGGAACAACCGCAAGCCGATCCAGCCGGGTGGCCTGCTCAAGTTCGTCTATGGCGGCGAATACCATGCCTACAACCCGGACGTGGTCAATCTGCTGCAGGCCGCCGTGCAGCAGGGCGACTACGCCAAGTTCCGCGAATACACCGCGCTGGTGGACCAGCGCCCGGTGGCGATGATCCGCGACCTGCTCAAGGTCAAGACCAGCGACCAGCCCCTGGCGCTGGAAGAGGTCGAGCCGCTGGCCAACATCTTCACCCGCTTCGATGCTGCCGGGATCTCCCTGGGCGCCCTGTCGCCGGAAGCCCACGAGGCCCTGGCCGAGGCCATGAACCGCCTGGGCGGCCGCTCCAACTCCGGTGAGGGCGGTGAGGATCCGGCGCGCTACGGCACCATCAAGAGCTCCAAGATCAAGCAGGTGGCCACCGGCCGCTTCGGCGTCACTCCCGAGTACCTGGTCAATGCCGAGGTCTTGCAGATCAAGGTGGCCCAGGGCGCCAAGCCGGGCGAGGGCGGTCAGCTGCCCGGCGGCAAGGTCAACGGCCTGATCGCCAAGCTGCGCTATGCGGTACCCGGCGTGACCCTGATCTCGCCGCCGCCGCACCACGACATCTATTCCATCGAAGACCTGTCGCAGCTGATCTTCGACCTCAAGCAGGTCAATCCCAAGGCGCTGGTATCGGTCAAGCTGGTGTCCGAGCCTGGCGTAGGCACCGTGGCCGCCGGTGTGGCCAAGGCCTATGCCGACCTCATCACCATCTCCGGCTACGACGGCGGTACCGGTGCTTCGCCGGTGACCTCCATCAAGTACGCCGGCTCGCCCTGGGAACTAGGCCTGGCCGAGGCGCACCAGACCCTGCGCGGTAACGATCTGCGCGGCAAGGTCCGGGTGCAGACCGACGGCGGCCTGAAGACCGGCCTGGACGTGATCAAGGCGGCCATCCTCGGCGCCGAGAGCTTTGGCTTCGGCACCGCGCCGATGATCGCCCTGGGCTGCAAATACCTGCGCATCTGCCACCTGAACAACTGCGCCACTGGCGTCGCCACCCAGAACGACCGGCTGCGCAAGGAACACTTCATCGGCACGGTGGAGATGGTGATGAATTTCTTCACCTTCATCGCCGAGGAAACCCGTGAGTGGCTGGCCAGGCTGGGCGTACGCAGCCTGGGTGAGCTGATCGGCCGTACCGATCTGCTGGAAATCCTGCCGGGCGAGACCGCCAAGCAGCAGCACCTGGACCTCACCCCGCTGCTGGGGAGCGATCACATTCCGGCCGAGAAGCCGCAATACTGCCAGGTGGAAAAGAACCCGCCGTTCGACCAGGGCCTGCTGGCCGAAGAAATGGTGCGCCTGTCGCTGCCCGGGATCGAAAAGCTCGAAGGCGGTGACTTCAGCCTCAGTATCGGCAACTGCGACCGCTCCATCGGTGCCCGTGTCTCCGGCGAAATCGCCCGGCGTCACGGCAACCAGGGCATGGTCAAGGCGCCGCTGACCTTCCGCTTTAAGGGCACCGCTGGCCAGAGCTTCGGCGTCTGGAACGCCGGCGGCCTGCACCTGTATCTGGAAGGCGATGCCAACGACTACGTGGGCAAGGGCATGACCGGCGGCAAGCTGGTCATCACCCCGCCCCAGGGCGCGGGCTTCAAGAGCCAGGAATCGGCCATCATCGGCAATACCTGCCTCTATGGCGCCACCGGTGGCAAGCTGTTCGCCGCTGGCACCGCCGGTGAACGCTTCGGGGTGCGTAACTCCGGGGCCCACACCGTGGTGGAAGGCACCGGCGACCACTGCTGCGAGTACATGACCGGCGGCTTCGTCTGCGTCCTGGGCAAGACCGGCTACAACTTCGGCTCGGGCATGACCGGCGGCTTCGCCTATGTGCTGGACCTGGACAACGGCTTCTATGACCGGGTCAACCACGAACTGGTGGAAATCCAGCGCATCAACAGCGAGGCCATGGAGGCCTACCGTAGCCACCTGGAAGGGGTGCTGGCCGAATACGTGCGCGAGACCGGCAGCGCCTGGGGCAGCCATCTCCATGAGAACCTGGACGACTACCTGCGCAAGTTCTGGCTGGTGAAGCCCAAGGCCGCAAGCCTGGCGTCGCTGTTGGTCAGCACCCGCGCCCGTCCGGAATAACGACTTCGATGCCGGCGCCTCAAGGCGCCGGTTTCACCGTGATAGCTCGTGGCGCCCATCTGAAGGGGCGTCGCTTCAAGAGGTTTGGAAATGGCTGAACGTCTGAACAACGACTTCCAGTTCATCGAGGTCGGTCGCAAGGATCCAAAGAAGAAGCTGCTGCGCCAGCGCAAGAAGGAATTCGTCGAGATCCACGATCCCTTTAAGCCGCAGCAGGCCGCCGAGCAGGCGCACCGCTGCCTGGGTTGCGGCAACCCCTATTGCGAATGGAAGTGCCCGGTGCACAACTTCATTCCCAACTGGCTCAAGCTGGTGTCCGAAGGCAACATCCTGGCGGCGGCGGAACTGTCGCACCAGACCAACACCCTGCCCGAGGTCTGTGGTCGCGTCTGCCCGCAGGATCGGCTCTGCGAGGGTGCCTGCACCCTCAACGACGGCTTTGGCGCGGTGACCATCGGCTCGGTGGAAAAGTACATCACCGACACCGCCTTCGCCATGGGCTGGCGCCCGGACATGTCCAAGGTAAAGCCCACCGGCAAGCGGGTCGCCGTGATCGGTGCCGGTCCGGCCGGCCTGGGTTGCGCCGACATCCTGGTACGCAATGGCGTGACCCCGGTGGTGTTCGACAAGCATCCCGAGATCGGTGGCCTGCTGACCTTCGGCATCCCCGAATTCAAGCTGGAAAAGACCGTGCTCAGTCGCCGTCGCGAGGTCTTCGGCGGCATGGGCGTGGAATTCCGTCTGAATACCGAGGTGGGCAAGGACGTGACCATGGATCAGCTGCTCGAGGAATTCGATGCGGTCTTCCTGGGCATGGGTACCTACACTTACATGAAGGGCGGCTTCCCTGGCGAAGACCTGTCAGGCGTTCACGACGCCCTGGATTTCCTGGTGGCCAACGTCAACCGCAACCTGGGCTTTGAAAAGGATGCGGCCGACTTCGTCGACATGAAGGGCAAGCGCGTGGTGGTCCTGGGCGGTGGTGACACCGCCATGGACTGCAACCGCACCTCCATCCGCCAGGGTGCCAAGAGCGTGACTTGCGCCTACCGCCGCGACGCCGCCAACATGCCGGGCTCGCGCAAGGAAGTGAAGAACGCCAAGGAAGAGGGCGTGAAGTTCCTCTTCAACCGCCAGCCCATCGCCATCATCGGTGAAGACAAGGTGGAAGGCGTCAAGGTGGTGGAAACCCGTCTGGGCGAACCCGATGCCCGTGGCCGCCGCAGCCCCGAGCCGATCCCCGGTTCCGAGGAGATCCTGCCGGCCGATGCGGTGGTCATCGCCTTCGGTTTCCGCCCAAGTCCGGCGCCCTGGTTCGAGCAATTCGGCATCGACATCGACAGCCAGGGCCGGGTCGTCGCGCCGGGGCTGCACGAGTTCAAGCACCAGACCAGCAACCCGAAGATCTTTGCCGGTGGCGACATGGTGCGCGGCTCCGACCTGGTGGTGACCGCCATCTTCGAGGGTCGCAACGCCGCCGAGGGCATCCTCGACTACCTGGGCGTCTGAGGCCAGGCCGCTGGACAAGAGCCGACCGGTGCAAGCCGGTCGGCTTTTTTTTGGGGTGGGATCCTGCCGGCACGGGGCTTCGTGCAGTATCCGCCAAGCAATCGCGGCCATGGGCCGCTCCTACGAAAAGCGTCACTCTGTAGGAGCGGTCGCTACGGCGCACCGGCATGGCCACGATTAGCCCGCCGAGCCGTAGGATTGAAAACCGCACAGCGTTTTTCATCTGGATGACCGTCCGGCGATAGGCGAGGCTGCACCGTCACCCTACGGAGCACCCCATCACCCCGATAGACAAAAGGCACGCCCCCCTGCCGTGCCTTTTGCCAGCCGCTTTGCGACAATGCCGGCACTTTTGCTGCCGGATGTCGCCATGACTGCCCTGAAGAACGACCGTTTCCTGCGTGCCCTGCTCAAGCAGCCGGTGGACGTCACCCCGGTGTGGATGATGCGCCAGGCCGGGCGCTATCTGCCCGAGTACCGCGCCAGCCGGGCCCGCGCCGGTGACTTCATGAGTCTGTGCAAGAACCCGCAATTCGCCTGCGAGGTGACCTTGCAGCCGCTGGAGCGCTATCCCCTGGATGCGGCCATCCTCTTCTCCGACATCCTCACCATCCCCGATGCCATGGGCCAGGGCCTCTATTTCGAGACTGGCGAGGGTCCGCGCTTTCGCAAGGTGATCGATACCCCGGCCGACATCGAGGCGCTGCCGATCCCCGATGCCGAATCCGACCTGGGCTACGTGATGGACGCCGTGCGCACCATCCGCACGGCGCTGGACGGCCGGGTACCCCTGATCGGCTTTTCCGGCAGCCCCTGGACCCTGGCTACCTACATGATCGAAGGCGGCTCCAGCAAGGACTTCCGCAAGGCCAAGGCCATGCTCTACGACACCCCCGAGGCCCTGCACCTGCTGCTGGACAAGCTGGCCCAGGCGGTCACCGCCTACCTCAACGGCCAGATTCGCGCCGGTGCCCAGGCGGTGCAGATCTTCGATACCTGGGGCGGCAACCTATCCGCCGCGGCCTACCAGGAGTTCTCCCTGGCCTATATGCGCAAGATCGTCGCCGGGCTGATCCGCGAGCATGAAGGACGACAGGTACCGGTGATCCTCTTCACCAAGAACGGCGGTCTCTGGCTGGAAAGCCTGGCCGACAGCGGCGCCGAGGCCCTGGGCCTGGACTGGACCTGCGACATTGGCGAAGCCCGTCGGCGGGTCGGTAGCAAGGTTGCCCTGCAGGGCAACATGGACCCCAGCGTGCTCTACGCCAAGCCAGCGGCCATTCGCGCCGAGGTGGGGCGTATCCTGGAAAGCTATGGCCAGGGCAGCGGCCACGTCTTCAACCTGGGTCACGGCATCACCCCCGAGGTGGATCCGGCCCATGCCGGCGCCTTCATCGAAGCCGTCCACGAGTTGTCGGGGCGCTACCACCAGGGCTGACTGTGCCGGGATCGGCATGACCGGTCCCAAGTCGAGCGAGCGGGCCGTGGCCGGTTGCGGCATAGTCGGGGTTTTCCCGATGGAGCGCCGCCATGGCCCAGATGACCCCGGAAGAGCTGCAGCACCTGGCCGAAGAGGTGCTCGCGGCCCAGGGTTTCAGTCAACCGCAGAGTACAGCCATCGCCGCCATGATTGTGGCCGGCCAGCGTGATGACTGTGCCTCCCACGGCATCTATCGGCTGCTGGGCATCGTCAAGACGCTCAAGGCCGGCAAGGTGGTGCCGGATGCCGAGCCCCGCATCGAGGACGTGGCGCCGGCCATCGTCCGGGTCGATGCCGGGGGTGGCTTCTCGCCGCTGGCCTTCCACGCCGGTCTGCCGCTGCTGGAAGCCAAGGCGAGCGCCTGTGGCCTGGCGGCCCTGGCGATCAACAACTGCGTGCACTTCTCGGCGCTCTGGGTGGAGATGGAAGCCCTCACCGCCAGGGGCCTGGTGGCCCTGGCCTGCAATCCGACCCAGGCCTATGTCGCCCCGGCCGGCGGTCGTCGCCCGCTGTTCGGTACCAATCCCATCGCCTTTGGCTGGCCGCGGCCGGAAGGGCAACCCTTCGTCTTCGATTTCGCCACCAGCGCCGTGGCCCGCGGCGAAGTCGAATTGCACCGCCGTGCCGGCAAGGCCTTGCCCGAGGGCTGGGGAGTGGATGCCGAGGGTGCTCCCAGCAGCGATGCCCGCACCGTGCTGGAGGAGGGCGCCATGCTCACCTTTGGTGGTCACAAGGGCTCGGCGCTGTCGGCCATGATCGAATTGCTCGCCGGACCGCTGATCGGCGATCTCACCAGCCCGGAATCTTCCGCGGTCGACGCCGGGGCGGGCGGACTGCCTTATCACGGCGAACTCATCCTGGCCTTCGATCCCCAGCGTTTTCTCGGCGCAGCGGTAGGCGACTACCAGCAGCGCGCCGAGCAGTTGTTCGCCGGCATCGAGGCCCAGGGCGCCCGCCTGCCGTCGCAGCGCCGCTACCAGGCGCGGGCTCGCAATACCACCCGTGGCTGGGTGGAGGTGCCGGACGAACTCCTAGCAGACGTCCGGGCCCTGCTACCTGGCTGAGCCGGGACGCGATGCGCATCACCTGAAGGAGGCTGCGACAACGCGGCCTCTGAACCCCGTGCCAGACGCAGGGTCCACGACTGGCCCCCCCCTTAGTGCCAGCCCTGGGTCTTCATGTACGCCGACGACACCGATCGCCCCCATCACCGCGGCCTGTTGCTGCTGAGCATCACCCTGATGGTGCTGGTGTACTTTCTCGACAACCTGTCCATCGCCCTGGCCAACCGCTATGTCTATGGCGGCCTCGGCATCGACCCGCGCAGCTACAGCCTGGCGACCGCCTGCTACAGCGTCGCCGTCATCGTCACCAGCGCGCCGCACCAGTGGTTCGCCCAGCGCCTGGGCTATCGCAACCTGATCTTTACCGCCGTCGGCATCCATCTGGTCGGCCAGGTGTGCTGCCTGGTGGCCACGGATCTGCCGACCTTCATCGCCGGACGCGTCCTGATGGGCGCCGGCGCCGCCACCTTCTTTGCCGGGGCGCGGGTGCTGGTGCAGATGTATTTCTCCGGTCCGCAGCTGCCGACCGGGATCCGCGCCTTCGCCTCGGGCGTGCCCCTGGGGGGGGCGCTGGCGTCCTTCACCACCGCGGAATTGCTGGAAGGCCATCAGTGGCGTGCCATCTTCATGGTGCCGGCGCTGGCCTGCGCGCTGGTGGCCATTTGCATCTGGCTGTCGCTGCCGCGGCGTTCCCATCCGCTGGAGAATTCCGGGGCGCCGTCGCTGCTGTCCATGGTGCTGCTGGCGGGTGGCAGTCTGCTGTTGACCACCACCACCCAGCGGCTGGCCTTCGATTTCTTCAGCGATGGTCCGTGGCTGGCCCTGGAGCTGCTGCTGGGCACGGCCATCCTCGGGCTCTACGTCTATTACGAGCGCGGCCTGGCACGGCCGACCCTGGACTTCAAGCACGCCATCACCCCCGGCTTTCTCGCCGGCATGCTGTTCATGATGCTCAATTACTTCCTGCTCGGGGCCTACAACTTCATCATTCCCCAGTACGTGGTCAACGGTCTGCAGCTGCCGGTCTATACCGCCGGGGGCGTCATGGCGCTGGGCTGGCTGTGCGGCCTGGCACCCTTGCTGATGATCACCTCGGTGCGGCTGCGCGAGCGCTTTCCCTGGGGCGGCTTTCGCAAGTACCTGGTGGCGGGCTATCTGCTGCTGGCCGGCTACGGCTTCTGGATGGTGCACCAGCACGGCGACGTGCCCCTCTATCAGCAGCTGGTGCCGGGCCTGATGATGCATGGCACCTACCTGATCGGCACCTTCGCGGTGATCATCATGTACACCTTCATGCGCGTCGAGCCGGCCTATTTCAGCCAGGCCTACCAGATCAAGAACATGACCCAGCAACTGGTCATGCCCATGGGTATCGTGCTGTCCAACGTCTTCCTGCAGTGGCGCGACGCCTTCCATGCCACGGTGCTCAGCGCTGCGGTCAACCCCTATGCCCCGAACTACCAGGCCTACGGCGAACGCTATCGGCAGGCTACCGGCGCCGACAGCGCCCTGGCGCAGATCTCCAGTCTGGTCACCCGCCAGAGTCAGGTGCTGGGCTATCTCGACTATTTCTGGCTGGTCGGCTGGATCGGTCTGGCGCTGGCGGTCTACATGGCCGTACAGCGGCATTTCCGCTAGCGCACGACGATTGCCCGCCCTTAAGCCGACGTTCAGCTGGCGACCACCATAATGCGGGCCTTTGCAGGTCGCGGCGGTTGCTGGGAGCCTGCGCCGGTCGGCCGCGCCCCGGTCGGTCCGGAGCTTGCATTGCTGGGCTGTTGGGCTTTGTGGAACAATGCGGGCAACGATATTTTTCAAGGGTGGCAGCCGTGATCGACGCTGATGGTTTTCGCCCCAATGTCGGCATCATTCTCGCCAACGATGCTGGCCAAGTACTGTGGGCTCGCCGCATCAACCAGGATGCCTGGCAGTTTCCCCAGGGTGGGATCGATGACCGGGAAACGCCCGAAGAGGCGCTGTACCGGGAGCTCAACGAAGAGGTGGGGCTGAGCCCCGATGATGTCCGTATCCTGGCCTGTACGCGAGGCTGGTTGCGCTATCGTCTGCCGCAACGCATGGTGCGCACCCACAGCCGTCCGCTGTGCATCGGCCAGAAGCAGAAGTGGTTTCTGCTGCGGCTGACCGCGGAAGAGCAGCGGGTGCGGATGGATGTGACGGGCAAGCCGGAATTCGATGGCTGGCGCTGGGTAAGCTACTGGTACCCTCTGGGCCAGGTGGTGACCTTCAAGCGAGAGGTCTATCGGCGGGCGCTCAAGGAGTTGGCACCCCGCTTGCTGGCCTGATTGCCGGTACGGCCGGTGCGAAAGAGGTGAGGAGAAGCTGTGGTCATGCAGGATGAACGACACGTGATGCACGCCGGCGGACTCGCCGGGCGTCGGCTGCGGAGGCGCTAGATGCTTGCAGTTCTGCGCAAGATCGTCCAGGAGGTCAATGCCGCCAAGGATCTGGGGTCGGCACTGTCCATCATCGTGCAGCGCGTCCGCGCGGCCATGCAGTCGCAGGTCTGCTCCGTCTATCTGCTGGATCCGGACACCAACCGTTTCGTGCTGATGGCCACCGAAGGCCTGAACAAGAAGTCCATCGGCCGGGTCAGCATGGCCCCCAACGAGGGCCTGGTCGGTCTGGTCGGCACCCGCGAAGAGCCGCTCAATCTCGAAGACGCCGCCAGCCACCCGCGCTTTCGCTATTTCGCCGAGACCGGTGAGGAACGCTATGCGTCTTTCCTCGGTGCACCCATCATCCACCACCGTCGGGTCATGGGCGTGCTGGTGGTGCAGCAGAAGGAACGCCGTCAGTTCGACGAGGGCGAGGAAGCCTTCCTGGTCACCATGAGTGCCCAGCTCGCCGGGGTGATCGCCCATGCCGAGGCCACCGGGACCATCCGTGGTCTGGATCGGCAGGGCAGGGGCATCCAGGAAGCCCGCTTCGTCGGCATCCCCGGCGCGCCCGGGGTCGGCGTCGGCAAGGCGGTGGTGGTCCTGCCACCGGCCGACCTGGAAGTGGTCCCGGACAAGACCGTGACCGACATCGACGCCGAGCTGCAGTTGTTCCGCTCGGCGCTGGAAGGCGTGCGGGCGGACATGAAGGCGCTCTCCAAGCGGCTGTCCACCCAGTTGCGCAAGGAAGAGCAGGCGCTGTTCGACGTCTATCTGATGATGCTCGACGACGCCGCCCTCGGTAACGAGGTGACCACCATCATCAAGAGCGGCCAGTGGGCCCAGGGCGCCCTGCGCCAGGTGGTGATGGAGCACGTCCAGCGCTTCGAGCTGATGGACGACGCCTATCTGCGCGAACGTGCCGCCGATGTGCGTGACCTCGGGCGCCGGCTGCTGGCCTATCTGCAGCAGGCCCACCAGGCCTGCCTGATCTACCCGGAAAACACCATCCTGGTCAGCGAGGAGCTCTCGCCGGCCATGCTCGGCGAGGTGCCCGAGGGGCGCCTGGTCGGCCTGATCTCGGTGCTGGGTTCGGGCAACTCCCACGTCGCCATACTGGCGCGTGCCATGGGGGTGCCCACCGTCATGGGCGCGGTGGACCTGCCGTATTCCAAGGTGGACGGCATCGACCTCATCGTCGACGGCTACCACGGCGAGATCTTCACCAACCCCTCGCCGACGCTGATCAAGCAGTACGGCGACGTGGTGGAAGAGGAACGCCAGCTGACCCAGGGCCTCGACGCCCTGCGCAGCCTGCCCTGCGAGACCCTCGACGGCCACCGCATGCCGCTGTGGGTCAACACCGGCCTGATGGCCGACGTGGCCCGCGCCCAGCAGCGGGGCGCCGAAGGGGTCGGGCTGTATCGCACCGAAGTCCCCTTCATGGTCAACGAGCGCTTTCCCAGCGAGAAGGAGCAGCTCTCCATCTATCGCGAGCAGCTGGCGGCCTTCCATCCGGCGCCGGTGACCATGCGCACCCTGGACGTTGGCGGCGACAAGGCGCTGTCCTATTTCCCGATCAAGGAAGACAACCCCTTCCTGGGCTGGCGCGGCATCCGTGTCACCCTGGATCATCCGGAAATCTTCCTGGTGCAGACCCGTGCCATGCTCAAGGCCAGCGAAGGCCTGAACAACCTGCGCATCATGCTGCCGATGATCTCCGGCGTGCACGAGGTGGAGGAATCCCAGCATCTGTTGCATCGTGCCTGGTGCGAGGTGCGTGACGAAGGTGTCGACATTCCCATGCCGCCGGTGGGCGTCATGGTCGAGGTACCCTCGGCGGTCTACCAGGCCCGTGATCTGGCGCGCCAGGTGGACTTCATCTCGGTAGGCTCCAACGACCTGACCCAGTACCTGCTGGCGGTGGATCGCAACAATCCGCGGGTGGCCGATCTCTACGACTACTTCCACCCGGCGGTGCTGCAGGCGCTGCAACAGGTGGTCGATGGCGCCCATGCCGAAGGGGTGCCGGTCAGCATCTGCGGCGAGATGGCCGGCGATCCGGCGGCGGCGGTGCTGCTCATGGGTATGGGCTTCGATACCCTGTCGATGAACGCCACCAACCTGCCCAAGGTGAAATGGCTGCTGCGCCAGGTCACCCTGGAAAAGGCCCGGGAACTGGTGCAGCAGATGCGCCAGATCGACAACCCCCAGGTCATCCACAGCGCCCTGCATCTCGCCTTGCGCAACCTCGGACTGGGTCGGGTGATCAACCCGGCGGCCAGCGTCCAGAGCTGAGCGTGTCCGGCGGGAAGGCCGCTTCCCGCCGGGCAGGCAGCGGCGTACCATGCCGCCTCCTGCGCCCGAGGTGATGATGGATCTCTTGCTCTTCCTGGTGCTCGGCGTCTGCGCCGGGCTGCTGGCCGGTCTGTTCGGGGTCGGCGGCGGCCTGATCATCGTGCCGGTGCTGGTCTACAGCTTTACCGCTCAGGGCCTCGATCCGGATATCCTCACCCACCTGGCGGTGGGTACCTCGCTGGCCACCATCGTCTTCACCTCGCTCAATTCCGTCTGGGCCCATCACCGGCTTGGCGCCGTGCGCTGGCGCCTGTTCGCCTGGATGGCCCTGGGCATCGTCTTCGGCAGCGCCCTGGGTGCGCTGACCGCCGCCGCCATCCACGGCCCGCTGCTGCAGAAGATCATCGGCACCTTCGCCATCCTCATCGCCCTCCAGTTGGCGCTGGACCTGCGCCCCAAGGCCCAGGCCGGTGAGCCGGGCAAGCCGGCGCTGACGGTGGCCGGGGTGGTGATCGGCTGGGCCTCGGCCATCTTCGGCATCGGCGGCGGCTCGCTTACCGTCCCCTTCCTGATCTGGCGCAGCCTGAGCATGCCGCAGGCGGTGGCCACCTCGGCGGCCTGCGGCCTGCCCATTGCCCTGTCCGGGGCGCTGTCCTTCATCCTGGTCGGCTGGCAGCAGCCGGGCCTGCCCGCCTGGAGCCTGGGCTATGTCTATCTGCCGGCCTTGCTGGGTATCGCCCTGACCAGCATGTTCTCGGCCCGTTTCGGTGCGCGACTGGCCCATCGCCTGTCGCCCCGGCTGCTCAAGCGCCTGTTCGCCCTGTTGCTGTTCGGCGTCGGTCTCAACTTCTTACTCTGATCCCCTTCAAGGAGGCACCATGCTGCCGTATCCGCAAATAGACCCGGTGGCCCTGTCGCTGGGGCCGCTGAAGATCCACTGGTACGGGCTCATGTACCTGGTGGGGATCGGTGGCGCCTGGTGGTTGGCCAAGCGTCGGCTCAATCGCTTCGATCCGCGTTGGACCAGCGAGACCCTGTCCGACCTGGTGTTCTGGGTGGCGCTGGGGGTCATCGCCGGGGGGCGGCTCGGCTACGTGCTGTTCTACAACCTGGCGGAGTACATCGCCAATCCGACGCTGATCTTCGAGGTCTGGAAGGGCGGCATGTCCTTCCATGGCGGGCTGCTCGGGGTGATCCTGGCGGTCTGGTGGTTCGGCAAGCGCCACAACAAGGGCTTCTTCGAGCTGATGGACTTCATCGCCCCGCTGGTGCCCATCGGCCTGGGTGCCGGCCGCATCGGCAACTTCATCAATGCCGAACTCTGGGGCAAGCCGACCGATGTGCCCTGGGCGATGATTTTCCCGCCCTACAGCGATCCGGCCCAGTTGCCGCGCCATCCCTCGCAGCTCTACCAGTTCGCCCTGGAAGGCGTGGCGCTGTTCGTGATCCTCTGGCTATATTCGCGCAAGCCGCGGCCGACCATGGCCGTGTCCGGCCTGTTCGTGCTCTGCTACGGCATCTTCCGCTTCATTGTCGAATTCGTGCGGGTGCCCGATGCCCAGCTCGGCTATCTGGCCTGGGGCTGGCTGACCATGGGGCAGGTGCTCTGCGTGCCCATGGTGCTCGGCGGTATCGCGCTCATGGTCTACGCCCATCGCCGCGCGCCGCAGCCGGTCGTCCGCGCCGAATGACGTCTGGGGACCGCCCGCATGACAAGTGCGGGCGGCCTGTTATAGTTCAGGGACCACCATCACAACCGCGCAAGGGATCAGCCGTATGAATCCGTTCCGTAGCCTGGCTGCCGTGCTGGCGCTGGCCCTGACGATGCAGGTCCTGCCGGCGCAGGCGCAACAGGCTCAGGGTGACGTCACCGAGTATCAGACCGCCGACCAGGCGTTCGGTGAAGCCCAGGCTCCCGCCGCCTTTTCCATGATCGGCGATCTCTTGATCGCGCGGCCGCTGCTGATCGCCGCCACCGTGATCGGCGCGGGCGTCTTCGTGGTCAGTCTGCCATTCACCGCCGCGGGCGGTAACATCGGCAAGGCCGGCAAGGCCCTGGTGGTCGAGCCAGGCAAGGCGGCCTTCGTGCGCTGCCTGGGTTGCACCCAGAGCGGCTACGGGCGTACCGAGTAAGGCCCTGGCGCTAGCCCTGGCCGCTGATCTTCAGGTATTTGTCGTGCAGCTGCTCCTTGGTCTCGACATGGTTTTCGTCGAGGGGGATACAGTCCACCGGGCAGACCTGCTGGCACTGGGGTTCGTCGTAGTGGCCCACGCACTCGGTGCACAGGTTCGGATCGATCACGTAGATCTCCGCGCCCTGAGAGATGGCGCCGTTCGGGCACTCGGGCTCGCACACGTCGCAGTTGATGCAATCGTCGGTAATGATGAGGGACATCGTCGGCTCCTCGCCACGCGAACGCGCAGCGATCCAAAAGTCAGGCGCGCATTTTGCCCCATCCGCGCGCCGGCTGCACCCGACAGTCCTTGGGGTTAATCAGCTGGCCGGGGCAAAACGCTCCAGCAGCGCCTGATGCACGGTGGGATGGACGAACTTGGTCACGTCGCCACCGAGCGCCGCGATCTCCCGCACCAGGGTGGAGGACAGGTAGGAATAGTGTTCCGACGGGGTCAGGAACATGCTTTCCGCCTGGGGCGCCAGCACCCGGTTCATGTTGGCCAGCTGGAATTCGAATTCGAAATCCGACACGGCGCGCAGGCCGCGCAGGATGATGGTCGCCTTCTGCTGTTCCACCAGGGTGGCCAGCAGGCAGCTGAAGCCGATCACCTCGACGTTGGGCAGGTGCGCGGTCACCGCCTTGGCCAGCTCGACCCGGCGTTCCAGCGGAAACAGCGGGTTCTTCTTGGGGCTGGCCGCCACCGCCACCACGACTTCGTCAAACAGCCGCGAGGCACGCTCCACCAGATCGCCATGGCCCTTGGTGATGGGGTCGAAGGTGCCGGGGTATAGCACTCGGTTCATGACGCTGTCCTGGGGGCGAAGCTGTTGGGGTTTGGATGGTAGCTCAGGGGCGGGGTGAGGCCAAGGCGACAGCCGCCAGGATCGCCGACCCGTGGGCGTTTATCGGCCGGATGGCGCTGCCCGTTGGCTGACCAGCCAGTCGGGGATGCGCCTTTCCAGATAGTAGTCCGGTTCGCGGAAGGAGCCGCCGACGAAACCCACGTGGCCGCCGTGGGGCAGGCGCTCGAACAGGGTGTCGGGCGCCAGTTCGGCGCGGGCGGGCAGGGCGTCGGTGCCGATGAAGGGATCGTCCTCGGCCTGGATCAGCAGGGTGGGGATGCGGATACCCCCCAGGTAATAGCGGCTGGAGGCCTGGCGATAATAGTCCCGGGCATCGCGAAAGCCATGCAAGGGCGCGGTGTATCTATCGTCGAAGTCCCAGAAGGTCTTGAGCCCCTCGGGCGGGCCCAGGCGGGCGAGGATCTCGTGCTGCTCGGGATGGCGCTCGCGATCAAACAGTGCCTGCTTGTCGCGCACATAGCGCGCCAGTTCGCGGATGAAGTGCCGCTGATAGATACGCGAGAAGCCGATGCCGATGCGATCGGCGCAGAGGTCCAGACGAAAGGGCACCGACACCGCCGCCGCGGCTTGTAGTCCGCTTTCCGCGCCGCGCTCACCGAGGTACTTGAGCAGCACATTGCCACCGAGGGAAAAGCCCACCGCATACAGCGGAGCCTCCGGACGACTGGCCTGCAGATGGCGCACCACCGCCGCCAGGTCTTCGCTGACGCCGGAGTGATAGCCACGCGGCAGGCGGTTGGGTTCGCCGGAGCAGCCGCGCCAGTTAAGGCCGACGCTGGCCCAGCCGCGGGCGGCCAGGGCGAATTGCAGGCCGAGCACATAGTGGGAGCCGGAGCTGCCGGTGAGCCCATGGGCGATCAGCACCAGCGGCGCCCGTGGGTCCTCGGCGTGGTACCAGTCCAGATCCAGGAAGTCGCCATCCTCCAGCCACAGCCGTTCGCGTGGTCGGGTGATGGGCGGCAGACGCCGCCACAACGAGCCCCAGAGGGTCTGCAGGTGCGGGCCGGGTAGCCAGCGTGCCGGTCGAAAGGGGGCGCTGTTCACGCCTGGCGGTGCCAGAGGGCGTAGTGGACGTTGCCGGTCTTCTTCTCGCGGTGCAGTTGCCAGGTCGCGGGCAGGCTCAGGCGCGAGGGCTGGGTCTCGCTCTCGGTGTAGATCCAGGCGTCCGCGGCGAGCCAGCCCTGGGCTTCCAGGGTCGCGCAGGCCGGCTCCAGCAGGTCCTGGCCAAAGGGCGGATCGAGAAACACCAGGTCGAAGGGCGTCGCCGCCGGCTTGGCCAGGGCCTGCAGGGCATCGGTCTGGCGTACCTCGACCTGGGCGCAGCCGAGGACCTGCAGATGACCGCGCAGGGCATTGGCGGCCTGGGCATTGAGGTCGAAGGCCAGCGCCGGGCCGGCGCCGCGGGACAGGGCTTCCAGCAGTAGGGCGCCACTGCCGGCGAAGGGATCCAGCACCCGCGCGCCCGGGGTGACGGCGGCCAGCCAGTTGAACAGGGTCTCGCGGACGCGATCCGGGGTGGGTCTCAGGCCCAGGGCATCGGGAAAGACGAAGCGCCGGCTGCGCCAGTCGCCACCGATGATGCGCAGTTGGTTGGCGGTCTTCTGGGCCATGCTAGTGCTCCGGAACGCCGCTGGGCGGCAGGTTGGGAAGAGGGCGGGGTGGCGGCAGCGGCTGCTGGGCGACCCGTGGGCCGGCGCTGACCACGACGAAGTTGGCCGGATCCAGGTGGCGCTGTAGGGCGGCATGCACCTGCTCCACCGTCAGCCGGCGGACCTGCTGGAGGAAGTCATCGAGGTAGCTGCTGGGCAGGTCATAGAAGCCGATGTTGCCCAGTTGGGCGACGATGGCGCCGTTGCTGGCGTTGGCCAGTGGGAAGCTGCCTTCGATCTGCCGCTTGGCGCGGTCCAGTTCGGCCTGGGTAGGGCCCTGGGCCAGGTAGTCGCGCAGCAGATCACGGACCAAGGCCAGGGTGGCATCGCCCAGTTCGGCGCGGGTCTGCAGGCCGAGGGTGAAGGGGCCAGGCTGACGCATGGGGGTGAAGCCCGAGCTGACGCCGTAGGTGAGACCGCGGCGTTCGCGCAATTCGGTCATCAGGCGACTGCCGAAACCGCCACCGCCAAGGATCTGGTTGCCGACGAAGAGGGCGGCATAGTCGGGATCGCGGCGGGTGATGCCGAGTTGGCCGAGCAGCAGGCGCGTCTGCTGCGCCGGGATCTCCAGCTGCACCCGGGCCGGTGCGGCAGGCGCTGGCACCGGCAGTGGCGGCAGGGCCGGGCCGCGGGGCAGGGCGCGCGACAGCTGGGCGGCGATCTGCTCGGCGCGGGCGCGATCCAGGTCGCCGGTGAGGGCGATCACGGCATTGCCGGCGGCATAGGCACGGGCATGGAAGGCCGTAAGGCTGGCCGCGTCGAGGCGTGCCAGTCCGGCTGCCGTGCCCCGTGGCGAATGGGCATAGGGATGGCTGCCATAGAGACGTTCCTGCAGGGCTTCGCCGGCCAGGCTGGCCGGCTCGCGACGGCTGGCGGCGATCAGCGTCAGCAACTGGTCGCGGATGCGTTGGATGGCCTCGGCGGGAAAGGTCGGGCGACCGACCACGTCGGCCAGCAGTGCCAGGGCCGGTTCGCTGTGGGCCGGATCGGCGAGGGTGCGCAGCCCGGCCACCGCCTGGTCACGGTAGGCGCCGTTGCTGAAATCGGCGCCCAGGCGCTCGAAGCCGTCGGCGATGGCGCCGGCATCGCGTCCCGGGGTGCCTTCGTTGAGCAGGCCGTTGGTCAGCATGGCCAGGCCCGGCGTGGCGCCGTCCTGGCTGCTGCCGGCGGCGAAGATCAGGCGCACGTCAAACATCGGCAATTCCGGCGCCGGCACGAACAGCACCTGGGCGCCCTCGGCGGTGCGCCAGCGCTGGATGTCCAGCTGGCGCCCCAGGGGCGGTACCTCCTTGAGGGTCTTGAGGCTGTCCACGGCGGGATAGGCGCGCGCCAGGTCGCCGACCGGGGTGGGGGACTGACAGCCCGCGAGCAGGCACAGCGCAAGGCACAGCAGACGCTTCATCGACGGGCCTCCGCGGTGGGTTCGGGGCGCAACTGGCCCAGGGTCAGGCGCTCGCGAGTGAAGTAGGTACGGGCCACGCGGCGCAGGTCGTCGGGAGTGACCTGGCCCAGCTCGTCGAGCAGCCGATCGCCCTGGCGCCAGCCGAGGCCGACGCTTTCCAACTGGCCGATGCTGCTGGCCTGAGCGGTGATGGAGTCGCGGCCATAGACCAATCCGGCCACCAGCAGGGCGCGGACCCGGGCCAGTTCCTCGGCGCTGGGCGGCTCGCGCTTGAGCAGCTCCAGTTGCGCCCAGAAGGCCGCTTCCAGCTGGTCGAGGGTCTTGCCACGCTGGGTATTGGGGGTGCCGCTGAGCAGGAAGAGGCTGTCGCCGCGGGTATAGGCGCCATAGGCGGCGCGCACGCTGCTGGCCACTTCCGCGCCGCGTTCGAGACGACTGGGCAGGCGTGCCCCCGAGCCGCCGCTGAGCAGGGCGGCCAGCAGTTGCAGCGCATAGGCATCGCGCGGCTGGGCGGCGGTGGCCAGGCTGGGCACGTTGAAGCCCATCAGCAGGCTGGGCAGTTCGCGGGCCTGCAGCGCCAGGCGCCGCTCGCCCGGCGCTGGCAATTCCAGCGGCCGCCGCGGCGCGTGCAGGTCGCTGCGGGGGATGCCGCCGAACCAGCGCTGCACCTCGGCGCGGATCGCCTGGGGTTCGACGTCGCCCACCACCACCAGGGTGGCGTTGTTGGGTGCGTACCAGGTCTGGTACCAGCGACGCAGGTCGTCCACGCCGAGGCGCTGCAGGTCCTGGGGCCAGCCGATGGTGGGGTTGCGATAGCCGCTGGCCGGGTAGGCCGCGGCCTTGAAGCGTTCGAAGGACAGCGCCTCGGGGCGGTCGTCGGTGCGCAGCCGGCGTTCCTCCTTGATCACCTCCAGCTCGCGGCTGACCTCGTCGGGCGCCAGGCGCAGGTGCTGCATGCGATCGGCTTCCAGCTCCAGGGCCACCGGCAGGCGATCGCGGGCGAGCAACTGGTAGTAGACGGTGTAGTCATCGGTGGTGAAGGCGTTTTCCTCGGCGCCCAGGTCGCGCAGCAGGTGCGAGGCCTCGCCGGCACCGAGCTTGCGGCTGCCCTTGAACATCAGGTGTTCCAGGGCGTGGGACAAGCCGGTCGCGCCGGGTGCCTCCAGGCTCGAACCCACGCGATACCAGAGTTGCACCACGGCGACCGGCGCCCGGTGATCTTCGCGGACTACCAGCTTGAGGCCGTTGTCGAGGGTGAATTCCTCGGTGTTCTGCCGGCTGGCGGTGGCCAGGGCGAGGGTGGGGAGCAGGCTGAGCAGGACGACCAGGGCGGTCCGACGGAAGCGGGAGGCGGGCATCGCGAGAGCAGGCCTTGTAGCGCGGTAGGGGACGAAGCGGCTGCGTCCTGGGGACGGTCGCGCGTTTTTCGCCGACGGGGAGGTCTTCCGCCCGGCAGGCTGCTAGGATACGCATCCCTTTTCCCGACGGCCATGCCTGACGGTCGAGCCCCGCCTGGCGGAGCTCCCGCAGCCGGTTCGTCCGTTCGATACAGAGCCCCGCATGTTTGGATCCGACGACAAGAAGTCTCCCCCCACGGAGAAGAAAGGCCTGTTCGGCTGGTTCCGCAAGAAGACTGCCGAACCCGTAGAGACGCCTGCCGAAGCCCCCGCGCCTGAAGCCGAGGAGCGCCTGCCCGAGCCGCTGGCCAGCGAGCCGGTGCAGCACCCGGAGCCGGTGCCCGAGCCGCCGGAGGCGATTCCCTCGCTGACCCCGGTGCCGGTCGCCGAAGAGGAGGCGCCGTCGCCGGTGGCGCTCACGGCGCTGGTCGAGCCGTTGGTGGCCGATCCCATCGTGCCGCCGGTCGAGGTCGAGCCGGCTAGGGCGCCCGAGGTGGAGCCCGAGCCAGCAGCAGTGCCGGTCGCGCCGCTGCCTCCGGTTGTGCCGGTTGTGCCGGTTGAGTCTGAGCCCGCTCCCGCCCCGGTCGTACCCGTTGCGCCCGTCGCCCCGGTCCGTCCTGAACCCGAGGTGGTTGCGCCCGAACCCGAACCCGAGCCCGCTCCACCCGCCGTCGTCGCCGCTCCCGCCGAACCGGCCAAGCTGGGCTTCTTCGCCCGTCTGCGCCAGGGCCTGTCCAAGACCAGCGCCAGCCTCGGCGAAGGCATGGCCAGCCTGTTCCTCGGCAAGAAGGCCATCGACGACGACCTGCTCGAAGAACTGGAAACCCGCCTGCTGACCGCCGACGTCGGCGTCGAGGCCACCGGTGTCATCATGCGCAATCTGACCCAGAAGGTGGCGCGCAAGCAGCTGGCCGATAGCGAGGCGCTCTACCAGGCATTGCAGCAGGAACTCACCGAGATGCTGCTGCCGGTGGAGCAGCCGCTGGTGATCGATACCTCGCACAAGCCCTATGTCATCCTGGTGGTCGGCGTGAACGGCGCCGGCAAGACCACCACCATCGGCAAGCTGGCCAAGCGGCTGCAGAACGAAGGCAAGAAGGTCATGCTGGCCGCCGGTGACACCTTCCGCGCCGCAGCGGTCGAGCAGCTGCAGGTCTGGGGCGAGCGCAACCGTATCCCGGTGATCGCCCAGCACACCGGCGCCGATTCCGCCTCGGTGATCTTCGACGCCGTCCAGGCCGCCAAGGCCCGCGGTATCGATGTGCTGATCGCCGACACCGCCGGCCGGCTGCACACCAAGGACAACCTCATGGAGGAGCTGCGCAAGGTTCGCCGGGTGATCGGCAAGCTGGACGAGGCGGCGCCCCACGAGACCCTGCTGGTGCTGGACGCCGGTACCGGCCAGAACGCCCTCAACCAGGCCAAGCAGTTCCACAACGCGGTGCCCCTGACCGGCCTGGCGCTGACCAAGCTCGACGGCACCGCCAAGGGCGGGGTGATCTTCGCCCTGGCCAAGCAGAGCGCCCTGCCGATCCGCTATGTTGGCGTCGGCGAAGGCATCGACGACCTGCGGCCCTTCGAGGCGCGGCCCTTCGTCCAGGCCCTGTTCGCGGAGCGGGGCGTCTCATGATCCAGTTCGACCGCGTCTCCAAGCGCTATCCCAACGGTCACGTCGGCCTGCAGGAACTGAGCTTCCGTGCCGAACGCGGCGAGATCCTCTTCGTCACCGGTCATTCCGGCGCCGGCAAGAGCACCCTGATGCGGCTGATCCTGGCCATGGAAAGGCCCACCGGCGGCAAGCTGACCCTGGCCGGCCAGGACATCTCGCGCATCACCAATGCGCAGATTCCCTTTCTGCGCCGGCAGATCGGCGTGGTCTTCCAGAACCACCAGCTGCTCCATGACCGCACCGTGTTCGACAACGTCGCCCTGCCGCTGCAGATCCTCGGCCTGTCCAAGCCCGAGATCGCCAAGCGCGTCGCCTCTGCGCTGGAGCGGGTCAGCCTCAAGGACAAGCTCGACGACTATCCGGCCGAGCTGTCCACCGGCCAGCAACAGCGGGTCGGCATCGCCCGCGCCGTGGTGCATCGGCCGGCCCTGCTGCTCGCCGACGAACCCACCGGCAACCTCGATCCGCGCCTGGCCTCGGAGATCATGGGCGTCTTCGAGGATATCAACAGTCTCGGCACCACGGTGCTGATCGCCAGCCACGACCATGCGCTCATCGCCCGCCTGCACCATCGCATGCTGACCCTGCAGCGCGGTCGCCTGATCGGTGACGAAGAGGAGAGCCAGCCATGAGCGCCACCGAACTGCCCCGTGGCCAGGAACAGGGCGGCAAACCCCAGCGTCCGCAGCGCCAGGCCCCGCAGAAACCCAAGAGCGACTGGCGCAGTCCGCTGCACGCCTACCTCGAAGCCCACCGCACCGGCCTGAGGGACAGCCTCAGGCGCATGGTGCAGCAGCCCATAGGCACCTTTCTCACCTGTCTGGTGATGGGTATCGCCCTGGCGCTGCCCATGGGGGTGTCCTTGCTGCTGAAGAACGTCGAGCGCCTGGGCGGCTCCTGGCAGCGTGCGGCGCAGATCTCGGTGTTCCTCGACCTGCGCACCGGTCAGGACCAGGCCGAGGTGCTGATGAGCCAGATCAAGGTCCTGCCCGATGTGGCCGAGGCGCGCTGGATCAGCCCGGACGATGCCCTGAAGGAATTGCAGCAGGACGCCGGCCTCGGCGAGGCGTTGCGCGAATTGCCGCAGAATCCGCTGCCCGGCGTCATCGCCGTGACGCCCAAGGAAATCGACAAGAGTCGCCTCGACATGCTGCGCAGCCAGCTGGCCGAGATGAACGGCGTGCAGCAGGTGCAGCTGGACATGCAGTGGGTCGAGCGCCTCACCGCCATCCTCAAGCTCGGCGAGCGCTTCGTCTTCGGCCTGACCGTGGTGCTGGTGATCGCCCTGCTGCTGGTGATCGGCAACACCATCCGCCTGGCCATCGAGAATCGCCGCACCGAGATCGAGGTGGTCAAGCTGGTGGGCGGCACCGACGGCTACGTGCGCCGGCCCTTCCTCTACATGGGCGCGCTGTTCGGCCTGGGCGCGGGCATCGCCGCCTGGGCGCTGCTGGTGTTCGGCCTCAACTGGCTCAACGGCGCGGTGCTGGATCTGGCCGGCCTCTACGGCAGCGATTTCGCCCTGGGCAGTGTCGCTATCGAAGACGGGCTGCAACTGCTGATCGGCGCCGTGCTGCTCGGCTACATCGGTGCCTGGCTGGCCGTCGCCCGTCACCTGCGCGAACTCGCGCCGCGCTGACCAACGACCGTTTCCGACACCTTTGGAAACGGTCTAACCCCCTGATGACACAAGCATTTCACGGTGGTTTTCAGCTGGGGTTAAGGGAACCTCGGCTAGTCTGGCGCTGTCCAAAAAATCAGTGTTAGACTGCCCAGTGCTTAGTGAATCGGAGGATTCGCATGACCACTTCGTTGCAACCTGTTCCCACATTGGTTCCCGGCGCCAGCCTGGAAGCCTATGTGCATTCGGTGAACAGCATTCCGCTGCTCACGCCGGAGCGGGAGCGTGAACTGGCTGAGCGCCTCTTCTACAAGGAAGACGTCGAGGCCGCCCGGCAGTTGGTGCTCGCGCATCTGCGTTTCGTGGTGCATATCGCCAAGAGCTATTCCGGCTATGGTCTGGCCCAGGCCGACCTGGTCCAGGAAGGCAATGTCGGCCTGATGAAGGCCGTGAAGCGCTTCAACCCCGAAATGGGCGTACGCCTGGTGTCCTTTGCCGTGCACTGGATCAAGGCCGAAATCCACGAATTTATTCTGCGCAACTGGCGCATCGTCAAGGTCGCCACCACCAAGGCGCAGCGCAAGTTGTTCTTCAACCTGCGCAGTCAGAAGAAACGACTGGCCTGGCTGAACAACGACGAGGTCCATCGCGTGGCCGAAACCCTGGGTGTCGAACCCCGGGAAGTGCGCGAGATGGAAAGTCGTCTGACCGGACATGACATGGCCTTCGACCCGGCCAGCGATGCCGATGACGATGCCGCCTATCAGTCGCCGGCCCAGTACCTGGAAGACAGCCGTTACGATCCGGCGCGTCAGCTGGAGGAAGCCGACTGGACCGACAGTTCCACGGCCAATCTGCACGAGGCCCTGGAGCATCTGGACGACCGCAGCCGCGACATTCTCTACCAGCGCTGGCTGGCCGAGGAAAAGGCGACGCTGCACGAGCTGGCGGCCAAGTACAACGTCTCGGCGGAGCGTATCCGTCAGCTGGAAAAGAACGCGATGAACAAGCTCAAGGGCAATATCGCCGCCTGATCCGCTCGTTGATTGAAAAACCGCACCTTAGGGTGCGGTTTTTTTATGTCTGCAAATCTTATCGCCCAGCCAGTAGGCTGGCTTGGATCAGGCTCTGGCCATCGCGGCCATGGGCCGCTCCTACAAGTACCGGGAAGTCCGTAGGAGCGGCCCATGGCCTCGATAGAGAGTCTGTAGGCTGAAAACCGCGTGCGAAGTCGCCTTGCTACTGCCCGGTCATCCGCCGCAGGTAGTCGCTGCCGCCCAGCTGGCGCTCCTGCTGGCGGATCCAGGCGGCGCGTTCGGCGACATAGGCGCTCGGGCGGCTCGGGCTCCATTCGCGGGGATTGGGCAGCACGGCGGCCAGCAGGCTGGCCTGGCGATCGGACAGGTAGGGAGCACCTATGCCGAAATGGTGACGAGCCGCGGCCTCGGCGCCGAACACGCCGTCGTCCCATTCCACGCTGTTGAGATAGACCTCGAGGATGCGCTGTTTGGACCAGAAGGTTTCCAGCAGCACGGTGAACCAGGCCTCGAAGGCCTTGCGCAGGTAGCTGCGGCCGCTCCAGAGAAAGAGATTCTTGGCGGTCTGCTGGCTGATGGTGCTGGCGCCGCGCAGGGAGCCGCCGGCTTCGTTGTGGCTGAAGGCCTGACGGATCGCCGTCATGTCGAAGCCCCAGTGTTCGGCGAAGTGCTGGTCCTCGCCGGCGATCACCGCCATCTTGAGATCGTCCGGCAGCTCCTTCCAGGGTCGCCAGTCGCGCTGCAGGTCGATGGGTTTGCCGTCGATCCAGGACTCGACCTTGCGCTCCACCATCAGCATGCTGCCCGGCGGCGGCACCCAGCGCAGGATCAGCACCAGGGCGGCGCTGAGGACGGCGAACCAGAGGGCGATACGCAGGAGACGGCGGAGGAGGGTGAGCAGCATCGGCTTGGTCTTTGGCGGTTAGCGGGCCATTATAACCAGCGCTTCTCTTCCATCGCCCGGTAAAACCCATGTTGCGACTCTTCCTGCTGTTCGCCGCTCTGGCCGGCTTCACCGGTGTCGGATTCGGCGCCTTCGCCGCCCATGGACTCAAGGGCCGGCTGACCGCCGACTACCTGGCCGTATTCCAGACCGGCGTGCTCTATCAGCTCATCCACGCCCTGGCGCTGCTCGGCGTCGCGCTCCTGTCGCTGCACTTCCAGGGACGCCTGGTGGCCTGGGCCGGTGGCTTCTTCATCGCCGGCATCCTGCTGTTTTCCGGCAGCCTCTATCTGCTGACGCTGACCGGCATCTCGCGGCTGGGCATCATCACTCCCTTCGGCGGACTGTGCTTTCTCGCCGGCTGGGCGTGCCTGGCCATCCTCGCCTGGCGCCTCGGCAGCCTCTGACCGAGCACTGGCCGTCGTTCCCGGTCTGGCGTCGCTGCAATGCACGCCCGACCGGCGTAGAATGCCGGCTCACCCCGTGACGATGCCTTTGCCATGCAGATTCTGTTGAACGGCGAATCCCTTGAATTGCCGGACGGCGCCACCGTCGCCGACCTGCTCGTGCGTCTCGACCTGACCGGGCGGCGAGTGGCGGTGGAACGCAACCTCGACATCGTGCCGCGCAGCCAGCACGCCACCACCGCCCTGGTGGACGGCGACCGGCTGGAAGTGGTCCACGCCATCGGCGGCGGCTAGCCGCGCAAGAGGAATCCAGATGAAAGACACTCCCTTTACCCTGGCCGGGCGCACCTATGAATCGCGTCTGCTGGTCGGCACCGGCAAGTACCGCGATCTCGAAGAGACCCGCCTGGCCATCGAAGCCTCGGGCGCCGAGATCGTCACCGTGGCGGTGCGCCGCACCAACATCGGCCAGAATCCCGGCGAGCCCAATCTGCTCGACGTGATCTCGCCCGAGCGCTACACCATCCTGCCCAACACCGCCGGCTGCTATGACGCGGTGGAAGCGGTGCGCACCTGCCGCCTGGCGCGCGAGCTGCTCGACGGCCACAACCTGGTCAAGCTGGAAGTCCTGGCCGACCAGAAGACCCTGTTCCCCAATGTCATCGAGACGCTCAAGGCCGCCGAGACCCTGGTTGCCGACGGCTTCGACGTCATGGTCTATACCAGCGACGACCCCATCGTCGCGCGCCAGCTGGAGGCCATCGGCTGCATCGCCGTCATGCCGCTGGCCGGTCTGATCGGCTCGGGCCTGGGCATCTGCAATCCCTACAACCTGCGCATCATCCTCGAAGAGGCCAAGGTGCCGGTGCTGGTGGATGCCGGGGTGGGTACCGCCTCCGACGCCACCATCGCCATGGAGCTGGGTTGCGAAGCGGTGCTGATGAACAGCGCCATCGCCCATGCCCGCGAGCCGGTGCTGATGGCCGAAGCCATGAAGCACGCCATCGTCGCCGGTCGCCTGGCCTATCTGGCCGGGCGCATGCCGCGCAAGCTCTATGCGACCGCGTCCTCGCCGCTGGACGGCCTGGTCAACTAGACCTGGCGCCCTCCATCACGCGCCCGGCCTGTGCCGGGCGTCTCTTTTTCCCACTATCGATAACGCCATGACCGATCATCAAGACGACCAGACCCCCGACCGCCCCCGGCGCACCATCAAGAGCTTCGTGATGCGCGCCGGCCGCATGACCGAAGGCCAGCAACGCGGTCTCGACCAGGGGTGGCCGCGTTTCGGTCTGGAGCTGACCGACGGCCCCCAGGATTTCGACCAGGTATTCGGGCGCCAGGCGCCGCGTACCTTCGAGATCGGCTTCGGCATGGGCCATTCCACCCTGGAAATGGCTGCCGCCGCGCCGGAGCAGGATTTCATCGGCGTCGAGGTGCATCGTCCGGGCGTGGGTGCGTTGCTCAATGGCGCCATGACCCAGGAGCTGACCAATCTGCGGGTCTACAGCTGCGATGCCCTGGAGGTGCTGCGCCAGTGCGTGGCCGATGCCAGTCTGGACCGGGTACTGCTGTTCTTTCCCGATCCCTGGCACAAGAGCCGCCACCACAAGCGGCGGATCGTCCAGCCGGCCTTCGCCGAGCTGGTTCGGCAGAAGCTCAGGGTCGGCGGGGTGCTGCACATGGCTACCGATTGGCAGGCCTATGCCGAACACATGCTCGAGATCATGAACGCCGCCCCCGGTTACCATAACCTCGGCGACGCCTCGGGCTATGTACCGCGTCCCGAGGAAAGACCCATCACCAAGTTCGAACGCCGTGGCGAACGCCTGGGGCATGGCGTCTGGGATCTCAAGTTCGAACGCCAGAGCTGACCGTGTATCTCTGACGAATCGAGCTTGAGCTGGTGAGGGACAATTGGCATGATGGCCAATTGCCCTGCTGTGATGGCGGTTGCATTCGAATTCACAGAGACACCTGGATGTCAGCCTTCCTCAAGAATGCCAACCGGCTCCGCGCCGCCCTTCGTGCAGAGCGGATCCGATGACGGACCTGGTACGCCCCGACTCGCCAGCGGCCGAGTTGCACGCCGTACGGCGCTGGCTCGAAGTCGAACGCAGCGCCCGGCAGCGTACCGAACGCTCGCTGCACCTCATCGCCTCGGCCTTCGCCCTCTGTCGCGACGCCATGGCCGTGCTGACCGAGAGTGGTCAGATCATCGAAGCCAATGATGCCCTGCGCGCCCTGATGCTCAGTGCGGAGCGCAGTGTCAGCGGTCAGTACCTGTCCCACTACATCAAGTTGCCCGAGACGGCCATCCGCACCTTCGAGCGCGACGGCTATGCCCTGTGCGAAGCCCAGTTCCACGTCTCCGCCAAACGCGTCACGCCGGTGGAGATCAGCCTGAGTCGCTTTGCCGGCGAGGCGGATCGCGAAGGCTATGTGGTCGCCAGCCTGAGGGACATCACCGAGCGCAAGCGCGCCGAGCAGGCCCTGGAGCGCATGGCCCTGAGCGATGCCCTGACCCAGCTGCCCAACCGGACCTCCTTCTACCAGGATTTCGAGACGCGCCTGCAGGATCTGGAGGAAGCCGGCAACCTGGCGGTGCTGTTCATCGATGTCGATGGCTTCAAGGAGGTTAACGACTCCCTGGGCCATGCCGCCGGGGACGAGTTGCTCTGTGCCCTGGTGCGCGAATTGCGCCAGGTGCTGGGCGCCGGCGAGGTGCTGGCGCGCTGGGGCGGCGATGAATTCGTCGCCCTGCTGGACGTGAGCGATCGCGATCAGGCGCGCCAGGTGGCCGAGCAGCTGGTGCAGGCGGTGGGGCGCCAGCAATGCATCGCCGGCCACGATATCCGCGTATCGGCCAGCATCGGCCTGAGTCTGGCGCCCGAAGAGGGGCTGGATGTGGAGACCCTGCTGCGCAACGCCGATGCCGCCATGTACGCGGCCAAAGCGGCCGGCAAGAGCCGGGTGCGCTGCTACGATCCGCAGCTGACCAGCGAGGCGCGCAGCAAGGTGACCCTGCTAGCCCATCTGCACGGCGCCATCGAAGCCGAACTGATCACCTTCGTGCTGCAACCCAAGTTCGATGCCCGCCAACGCATGATCAGCGCCGAGTTGCTGGCGCGCTGGAATTGTCCGGGGGTCGGCGCCGTGCCGCCCAATGTCTTCGTCGCCCTGGCCGAGCAGAATGGCATGGCCTCGGCCCTCGGGCGTCTGGCCATCCGCCGCGCGGCCGGTTGCGCCCGGGCGCTACAGGACGCCGGCCTGCAGATCCCGGTGGCGGTCAACATCTCGCCGCTGCAGGTGGCCGATGACGAACTGGCCGAGGTCCTGGCGGCGGCCTGCGCCGAATTCGCTATCGCGCCCAGGGCCCTGGAGCTGGAGGTGACCGAGTCGGTGTTCCTGCAGAAGGGCACCCCGGAGCGGCGCCTGGCCCTGTTGCGCGAGCAGGGCTTCCGGGTGGCGATGGATGACTTCGGCACCGGTTATTCGTCGCTGGGCTACCTGCACCGCTTGCCCTTCGACACCATCAAGATCGACCGCAGCTTTCTGCTGGCGGTCGACGCCGACGACAGATCCCGGCAGCTGCTGGCCGGCATCGTCAGCCTGTGCCGCGCGCTAGACATGCAGATCGTCGCCGAAGGGGTGGAAACCCAGGCCCAGTTCGAATTGCTCAAGGACCTGGGCGTGGACACCTTCCAGGGCTTCCTGCTGGGTCGCCCGCAATCCCTGGAGTGCCTGCTGGACGCTATCCGCGCCGCCGACCGCTAGCCGCGACGCTCGGCCAGCACGCCCAGCAGGCAGACGCCGATCAGCAGCACCGGGGCCAGGGCGTAGTTGTTGAATTGCGCCAGGCCCTTGACCACCCAGGGGGTCAGGAAGGTCATGGCAGCGCCATAGATGGCCAGGCAGGCCAGGGCGAAGGCCGGGACCCGGACGGCGGTCGGCAGGCTGCCCAGGCGCGCCTGGATGAAGGCGTTGACCTGGCTGCCGAACAGCACCAGCAGGGTGGCGGTGACCGCCAGGGCCACCTCGTCCAGGTGGCTGCGACTCCAGCGGGAGAGGTCGGCGATATGGTCGAGTACGAAATCCAAGGCAGAGCTCCTCGTCAGTCAGGCAGAAAGAATTGCAAGAGGTCGTTCAGGAACAGCTGGCCGCGGGCGGTGGGGCGCAGGCGCTCCTCGTCCTCGGCCAAAAGGCCGGCGCGGCGCGCCGCGGCCAGCGCCGGCGCCAGGCTGTCCAGCGACTGACCGGTCCGCTGCGGATACCAGGCGGCGGGCACCCCGTCGACCAGGCGCAGGGCGTTCATCATGAAATCGAAGGGCAGATCGGCCGGCTCCAGAGCTTTCGCGCCGGCCTGGAAGGCCTTGGCCGGATCCAGGTAGTCCTTGGGCAGGCGGGTCTTCCAGGTGCGCAGCAGGGTACCGTCCGGAGCGCTGAGCTTGGCGTGGGCGCCGGCGCCGATGCCGAGGAAGTCGCCGAAGCCCCAGTAGTTGAGATTGTGCCGCGCCTGGCGCCGGGGCTGGGCATAGGCGGAGGTCTCGTACTGCCCGTAGCCGGCGGCCGCCAGCCGCGCCTGGCCGGCTTCCTGGATGTCCCAGAGGGTGTCGTCTTCGGGCAGCTCCGGCGGCTGGCTCCAGAACACCGTGTTGGGCTCCATGGTCAGCTGGTACCAGGACAGGTGCGTGGGCGCCAGGGCGATGGCCTGCTCCAGATCACCGAGGGCATCGGCCACGCTCTGCTCGGGCAGGCCGTGCATGAGGTCCAGGTTGAAGTTGTCGAAACCGGCGGCGCGCGCCCGGTCGGCGGCGCGGATGGCTTCCTCGCGGCCGTGGATACGCCCCAGGGCCTTGAGCTTGGCATCCTGGAAACTCTGGATACCGATCGACAGCCGATTGATGCCCAGACCGCGATAGGCGACGAACTTGGCCTGCTCGAAGGTGCCGGGGTTGGCTTCCAGGGTGATCTCGATGTCCGGCGCGAAGCTCAGGCGCCGGGCCACGCCGTCCAGCAGACGCCCCAGGGCCTCGGCGGAAAACAGACTGGGCGTGCCGCCGCCAAAGAAGATCGAGGTCAGCGGGCGGCCATGGACGTGGATCAGGTCCTGGTCCAGATCCGCCAGCAAGGCATCGACGTACTCCGTTTCCGGTAGCGTCGGACCGGCCGCATGGGAGTTGAAGTCGCAATAGGGGCACTTGCGCACGCACCAGGGGATGTGGACGTAGAGCGCCAGTGGCGGCAGGGCGAACACCTGGGTCACAGGCCGAGCCGTTGCTTGAGCTGGGCCATGGCGCGGGCGCGATGGCTGCGCTGGTTCTTTTCCGCCGGCGCTAGTTCGGCTGCGGAGACCGCTTCGCCATCGGGCTGGAACAGCGGATCGTAGCCGAAGCCATGCTCGCCCTGGGCGGCATGCAGGATGCGCCCGGGCCAGAGGCCTTCGCAGAGGATCGGCAGCGGATCGTCGGCGTGACGCACCAGCGCCAGCACGCAGACGAATTGGCCGGTGCGCTCGGCGTCGGGCACCGCTTTCAAGGCCTCGAGCAGCTTGGCGTTGTTGGCGGCATCGCCCTGGCCGTCGGCGTAGCGCGCGGAATAGATGCCGGGGGCGCCGCCGAGGGCGTCCACCGCCAGGCCCGAATCGTCGGCCAGGGCCGGCAGACCGGACAGCCGCGCCGCGTTGCGTGCCTTGAGGATGGCGTTTTCGACAAAGGACAGCCCGGTTTCCTCGGGCTCCACCTGGCTGAATTCACCCACCGAGCGCACCCGCACCCGGTCGCCGAGCATGGCCTGGAGTTCCTTGAGCTTGCCGGCATTGTGGCTGGCGAGCACCAGTTCGGTAAGGTCGGACATGGGAGACTCCGCGTCGCTTTGAGAAGGGCGGCGTATTGTACGCGAAGCCGTGCCCGGGCTGGCTGCGCCCCCCGTGCCTTACGTCATATCGCGACGCGATGCTCCTGCAGGCGCGGCGCGCTGACCCGGTAGATGCCGATCTCGCCGAGCAGGTTGGGCCACAGCTTGCTGGCCCAGCCGTGGCGGTGCAGGCGGTCCACGGCGAGGCGATCCAGCACCTGGGCGCGCTGTTCGCGGCAGAGGCGCTCGAAGTCCTCGAAGGTGCAGAAGTGGATGTTCGGCGTGTTGTACCAGGTGTAGGGCAGGAAGTCGGAGACCGGCATCCGCCCCCGGCTGCCCAGGTACAGCCGGCAGCGCCAGTGACCGAAGTTGGGAAAGGTGATGATGCACTGGCGACCGACCCTGAGCATCTCCTGGAGGATGCGATCGGGGTACTGCATGGCCTGCAGCGACTGGGTCATGACCACCACGTCGAAGCTGTCGCTGGCGAAGTTGGCCAGGCCGCCGTCGAGATCCTGCTCGATGACGTTGACGTCCTTGAGCAGGCATTCGGCGATCTTGTCCGGGTCGATCTCCAGGCCGTAGCCGGTGACCTGCTTGTGATCGCGCAGCCAGGCGAGCAGTTCGCCGGTGCCGCAACCGAGGTCGAGGACCCGGCTGCCGGCGGGGATCCATTCCTGAATGATGTCCAGATCGGCGCGCACGGCAGCTATACCTCGATGCGGGTCATGTAGTGGGAGAAGGCCTGCAGATAGCGCGGGATGGGAATGAGGAAGGCGTCATGGCCCTGGGGCGCGTCGACCTCCAGGTAGCTGACGTCCTTGCGCGCGGCCATCAGGGCGTTGACGATCTCCTTGGAACGCGCCGGCGAGAAGCGCCAGTCGGTGGTGAAGGAGACGATCAGGAAGCGCGCCTGCACCCCGGCCAGGGTCTTGGCCAGGTCGCCGCCATGGGCATGGGCCGGATCGAAGTAGTCCAGCGCCTTGGTCATCAGCAGGTAGGTGTTGGCGTCGAAACGGCCGGAGAATTCCTCGCCCTGATAGCGCAGGTAGCTCTCGACCTGGAATTCGACGCTGTGGAAGTCGTAGTTGAGCTGGTCGGTCTTGAGTTCGCGACCGAATTTTTCGCCCATGGCCTCGTCGGACAGGTAGGTGATGTGGCCGACCATGCGCGCCAGCATCAGGCCGCGCTTGGGGATCACACCCTTTTCCTGGAAGTGGCCGGCGTGGAAGTCCGGATCTGAGAGGATGGCCTGGCGCGCCACCTCGTTGAAGGCGATGTTTTCCGCCGACAGCTTGGGCGCCGAGGCGATGGCCAGGCAGTGGCGGATGCGCTCGGGATAGCTGATGGTCCACTGCAGCGCCTGCATGCCGCCCAGGCTGCCGCCGATCACCGCCGCCCACTGCCCGATACCCAGGCGATCGGCCAGGCGTGCCTGGCTGTTGACCCAGTCTTCCACGGTGAGCACCGGGAAGTCCGCGCCATAGGCCCGACCGGTCTCGGGATTGGGGCTGCTGGGGCCGGTGGAGCCGTTGCAGCCGCCCAGGTTGTTGAGGGCGACCACGAAGAACTTGCGGGTGTCGATGGGCTTGCCGGGGCCGATGCAGCTGTCCCACCAGCCGGGCTTGCGGTCGTTCAGGCTGTGATAGCCGGCCGCGTGGTGATGGCCGGAGAGCGCGTGGCAGATCAGCACGGCGTTGCTGCGACTGGCGTTGAGTTCGCCATAGGTCTCGACCATCAGGTCATAGGCCGGCAGGGTGCGACCACAGGCCAGGGCCAGCGGCTCGCTGAAATGCAGCAGCTCGGGGGTGACCAGGCCGACGGAATCTTCGGGAATGACGCTGGGCATTGACGGCTCGTCCGGGGCGGGGCTCGCCAGTCTAAAGAGCACCGCCGGGAGCGGCAAGGGCAGGCGTGGCGCGGCGGCCAAGGGCCGCGCCACGGTAGCAGGTGGCGCTAGCCGACCCGCGCCAGCGGCAGGGTGACCACGTTGTCGTGGCGCTGGGACGGCGCCGGCCGGCTGATCTGCTTGAGCATGTCGCTGACCTCGCTGAGCTGCCCGTGCAGGACGTCCTCGTGCACCTGCAGCCGGCGCACCTGCTCCTGGCTGTTGAGGTTCTGCTGGGTGAGCTGCTTGAGCGCCAGCATGCTGGTTTCCAGCAGCTGCTTCTGCTCGCGGGTGTGCTGCACCAGCGGGGTCAGGGCGCCGTCGTTCCAGCGCAGCACCTGGGCATGGGCGCCTTCCTGCAGCGCCTGGACCTCCTGGGCCACGGTGGCGAAGAAGCGGCGGGCCAGGGCGCTCTGCTCGGTGAGCAGGGTCTTGACCTGACGCTGGACCTCCTCGGTCTTGAGTTGCAGCTGGCGCAGCTCGCGGACATAGGGGCGGATGCGCAGTCGCGGCGCTTCCAGGGGATGCAGCGGATTCTCGACATTGTGCCGCTGGTAGACTGCGCCGAGCACCTTGTTGGCCCGGTCCGCCTCGTTGTCCAGGGCCAGCAGGTCATGCTCGACCACGCGAAAGAAACGGGCGATGGACTGGTTGATGCCGACGGTGGTCAGGCTGCTGCGGAATTCCCGGCGGGCGGTGTCCAGATGGGCGTCCAGGCGCTCCGACGCGACCAGGTCGGTCAGCAGCTTGCGCTGCCCGGCCAGCATGTTCTGGGTGGTGCGTAGGTCCAGCAGGCGACGGTGATACTGGTCGTATTCCTGGCGCGTGCGAGCGGTCTGCAATTCCAGGCCGGCACCGGGCAATTCCTCGTCGGCCAGTTGCGCGTACTGGGCGCGAATGGCTTCCAGGCGCTGCTCGATGAGGGTACGGCTGGCGCCCAGCAGACCACTGGCCTGCTGCACGATGCGCTGCTGCAACAGACGCTCGCGGGCGCCGACGATGCGTTCGGCGAGCAGCTGTTCGAGGCTGTCGAGCTGGCTGCGCGCGAGCAATTCCAGATCGCCGCGGACCTTGCCCAGCAGCGCCTGCTTGGCCGACAGCGGCAGGATGTGCTCGGCCGGCAGCGCCAGTTGCCGGGCGCTGGCCTGGCGGACGTTTTCCAGCGACTGGGCGACATGGGCGACCCCGCCGAGGTCGTCCCAGAGGCTGTCGATCTTGTTCATCACCGCGAACAGCCGCTCCGGGGCATCGCCCAGGGAGGGCTTGACGCACTGTTCCCAGAGCGCCAGGTCCGAAGCGGTCACGCCGGTGTCGGCACCGATGAGAAAGAGTACGGCCTGGGCGTGGGGCAGCAGCGACAGGGTCAGTTCGGGTTCGGCGCCCAGGGCGTTGAGGCCGGGGGTGTCGAGGATGCGCAGGCCCTGGCGCAGCAGCGGGTGGTCGATGCTGATCAGCGCGTGGCGCCAGGCCGGGATGCTGACCAGACCGGCGCTGTCGAGCTGTTCCAACTGCTCGGGATCGAAGCCCAGTTGCACGGCGGCGGCGGTTTCCACCTCGCGGGTCTCGGTGACCTTGGCCAGCAGGGCGGCCATGGCGTCCGGGTGGCGGTCGTCCAGGGCGAAGCGCTGCCAGGCCTCGGGCGTCTTGCGCCAGGCGGCCAGGCTGCGTTCGTCCAGGCGGCTGTCGATGGGCAGCAGCTGCAGATAGGGACCGTCGGCCCCGGCGTCATGGAAGATCTCGGTGGGGCACATGGTGGTGCGCCCGGCCTGGGACGGCAGCATGCGCTGGCCGTAGTCGGCGAAGAAGAGGGCGTTGATCAGCTCGGTCTTGCCGCGGGAGAACTCGCCGGCGAAGGCCAGGGTGATGCCGTCGGCCTGCAATTCGCTCTGGCAGCTGGCCAGGGCGGCGTCCAGGGCCGGGGAGGCCAGGCGGTTACGCTGCAACCAGTCGCGGTAGCGGCCCAATTGGGTGTCGAGTTCGGCTTTCCACGTGGCATAGGCATCGACGTGGCGGAACAGGCGTTCCATAGGGGACTTCCTTGACCTGGACAGCAAAGGCTGGACGGTGCCCCAGCGTCCAGAGGACGTCAATGCCGCCTCCGCCACGACGCGGCGGGCGGTCGTGGCGGGTGCGCGAGTGGTGCGTCAGAGGAAGGGGGCGAGAATCTGCGGCATGCCGGTGGCGGCGGCCAACTGGCCGATGACGAAGCGATCCAGCAGATTGATCACGATGAAGGCGAAGATCGGCGACAGATCCAGGCCACCCAGATTCGGCAGGATGCGGCGGAAGGGGGCCAGCAGCGGCTCGCAGATCTGATTGACCAACTCGGCGGCGGGGTTGTGGGTCTGGGGCGCGACCCAGGAAAGGATGACGCTGACGATCAGGGCGAAGAAGAACACCTTAAGGAACAGCGACGCCACGCCCAGCAGCGCCCAGATCAGCAGGGCGGGGAACAGGCCGCCGATGCTGGCGCCGAGCAGCACCACCACGACCATCATCAGCGCCAGCTGGACCAGGATCGCCAGCACCAGGGCCGCCAGATCGACGCCGCCGAAGCCGGGGATGATGCGCCGTACCGGCTTGAGCAGCGGCTGGGTGGCGCGCACGGTGAATTGCGACAGCGGATTGTAGAAGTCGGCCCGCACCAGCTGCAGGATGAAACGCAGCAGGATGATCAGCAGATAGAGACTGCCGAGGGTCTGGATGACGTAGACGAGGGCTTGCGCGAAAGCGGACATGGATACTCCTTATCGATCCGGCAACTGGGCCAGTTCCGCAGCCCGGTCGGCCGCGGCGGTGAGGGCTTCTTCCACCAGGTCCGCGAAGGCCCCGGCTTGGAAGGTTTCGATGGCGCGCTCGGTGGTGCCCTTGGGGGACATCACCGAACGACGCAATTGTTCGGGGCTGCGGTCGCCCTGACAGGCCATGGCGGCGGCGCCGCGGGCGGTGTGCAGGGTCAGCTGTTCGGCTACCGCGGCCGGCAGGCCGAGCTTGGTGCCGGCCTGGGTCATGGCTTCCATCAGCAGGAAGAAATAAGCCGGGCCACTGCCGGAAACGGCGGTGACCGCGTCCAGCTGCTGTTCTTCCTCGACCCAGAGGGCCAGGCCGACCGCGGCGAGGATCTCCTGGGCGCGGGCGCGCTGTTCGGCGCTGACCTGGTCGTTGGCGAACAGGCCGCTGGCACCCAGGCGCAGTTGCGAAGGCACGTTGGGCATGCAGCGCACCAGCGCGCGCTGGCCCAGCCAGCGTGTCAGGCTGGCGCAGGTGATGCCGGCGGCGACCGAGACGATCAGCTGGTCCGGGCGCAGATGGGGCGCCAGCTCCTGGCAGACCTCGGCCATCACCTGGGGCTTCACCCCCAGCACCACCACGTCGGCGTCGGCGAGCACGGCGCTGTTGCTGGCCTCGACGCGGATGCCGTGCTCCCGGGCCAGCGCCTCGCGCTTGGCCGGGTTGCGATTGCTGGCGCTGAGCTGCCGGGCCGGCACGCCCTGGGCGAGCAGGCCGCCGATGATGGCGCCGGCCATGTTGCCAGCGCCGATGAAGGCGATGCGGGTGTCGTTCATCGAGACTTCCTAGGTTGAAGAGGCGACGCCGTAGTCGCGGGCGCCGAAGAGGGCGGTACCGACGCGGACCCAGGTGGCGCCCTCGGCGATGGCGGCTTCCAGATCCTGGCTCATGCCCATGGACAGGGTGTCCAGGCCCAGGTTCAGCGTCTCGCTCATGGTGCGCAGCCGGGCAAAGGCCGCGCGCTGGCTGGCCGGGTCGTCGGTGGCTTCGGGAATGGCCATCAGGCCACGCAAGCGCAGGTTGGGCAACTGGCTCACCGCGGTGGCCAACGCTGGGAGTTCGTCGGGGTGGCAGCCGGACTTGCTGGCTTCGCCACTGACGTTGACCTGCAGGCAGATGTTCAGCGGCCCGCGCTCGGGCGGGCGCTGTTCGGCCAGGCGCTGGGCGATCTTCAGGCGGTCCACCGAGTGCACCCAGTCGAAATGGCTGGCGATGGCGCGGGTCTTGTTGGACTGGATGGGACCGATGAAATGCCACACCAGTGGCAGGTCGGCCAGCGCCGGCTGCTTGTCCAGCGCCTCCTGCAGGTAGTTCTCGCCAAAGTCGCGCAGGCCGGCGGCGGCGGCCTCGCGCAAGGCGGCGGCGGGCTTGGTCTTGCTCACCGCCAGGAGGCCGACAGTCGCGGGATCGCGGCCTGCCGTCCGGCTGGCGGCGGCGATGCGTTCGAGTACGGTTGCGCTATTCTCGGCTATCGTGGACATTCAGCCCCTGCTTGCGTCGGCGCATCCGGCAGGCCTCGGCGTACCGGATGAGTGAGTGGCGGTGACCAGGTCAGACCGCCAGTGCTGCGCGGCATTCTACCTGCTTGCTCGACATCTGGGAGTCCCATGGATATCACCGAATTGCTGGCCTTTTCCGCGCGGCAAGGCGCCTCCGACCTGCACCTGTCCGCCGGCCTGCCGCCGATGATCCGCGTCGACGGCGACGTGCGCCGCATCAACCTGCCGGCCTTCGAGCACAAGCAGGTGCACGCGCTGATCTACGACATCATGAACGACAAGCAGCGCAAGGACTTCGAGGAATTCCTGGAGACCGACTTCTCCTTCGAGGTGCCGGGCGTGGCGCGCTTCCGGGTCAACGCCTTCAACCAGAATCGCGGCGCCGGCGCGGTGTTCCGGACCATTCCGTCCAAGGTGCTGAGCATGGAAGAGCTGGGCATGGGCGAGGTGTTCAAGAGGATCACCGACGTCCCGCGCGGCCTGGTGCTGGTGACCGGGCCGACCGGTTCGGGCAAGTCCACCACCCTCGCGGCCATGCTCGACTACCTCAACAACACCAAGTACCACCACATCCTCACCATCGAGGATCCCATCGAATTCGTCCACGAGTCCAAGAAGTGCCTGGTCAACCAGCGTGAGGTGCACCGCGACACCCTGGGCTTTTCCGAGGCCCTGCGCTCGGCGCTGCGCGAGGACCCAGACATCATCCTGGTCGGCGAGCTGCGCGACCTGGAGACCATCCGCCTGGCGCTGACCGCGGCCGAGACCGGGCACCTGGTTTTCGGCACCCTGCACACCACCTCGGCGGCCAAGACCATCGATCGGGTGGTGGACGTCTTTCCGGCGGAAGAGAAGTCCATGGTGCGTTCCATGCTGTCCGAATCCCTGCAGGCGGTGGTCTCCCAGACCCTGCTCAAGAAGGTCGGTGGCGGCCGGGTGGCGGCCCACGAAATCATGATCGGTACCCCGGCCATCCGTAACCTGATCCGCGAGGACAAGGTGGCGCAGATGTATTCCTCGATCCAGACCGGTGGCGGCCTGGGCATGCAGACCCTGGACATGTGCCTCAAGGCGCTGCTGGCCAAGGGGCTGATCAGCCGCGACGCGGCCCGCGAGAAGGCCAAGACGCCGGAGAACTTCTGATGGATTTCGACAGGTTCCTGCAGCTGATGGTGGACAAGGGGGCGTCCGACCTCTTCATCACCACCGGTGTGCCCCCTTCGATGAAGATCAACGGGCGCATGACGCCGGTCACCAAGGATTCGCTCACGCCGGATCAGTGCCGAGCCATCGTGCTGGGGGTGATGAACGACGAGCAGCGGCAGGAATTCCAGCAGAAGCGCGAGTGCAATTTCGCCATCAGCGCCCGCGGCATCGGTCGCTTCCGGGTCAGCGCCTTCTACCAGCGCAACCTGGTGGGCATGGTGCTGCGCCGCATCGAGGTCAACATTCCCACGGTCGAGCAGCTGCGCCTGCCGGAGATCATCAAGAAGCTGGCCATGACCAAGCGCGGGCTGGTGATCTTCGTCGGCGCCACCGGCACCGGCAAGTCCACCTCGCTGGCGGCCATGATCGGCCATCGCAACAGGAACTCGGCGGGGCACATCATCTCCATCGAGGATCCCATCGAGTACATCCACCAGCACCAGGGGTGCATCGTCACCCAGCGCGAGGTGGGCATCGACACCGAATCCTTCGAGGTGGCCCTGAAGAACACCCTGCGCCAGGCGCCGGACGTCATCATGATCGGCGAGATCCGCAGCCGGGACACCATGGAGCACGCCCTGGCCTTCGCCGAGACCGGTCACCTGTGCCTGGCCACCCTGCACGCCAACAACGCCAACCAGGCGCTGGATCGCATCATCCATTTCTTCCCGGCCGATCGGCACAGCCAGACCTGGATGGACCTGTCGCTCAACCTCAAGGGCATCGTCGCCCAGCAACTGGTGCCCACCACCGATGGCCAGGGCCGTCGTGCCGTAATCGAGGTGCTGCTCAACACCCCGCTGGCCGCCGACCTGATCCGCAAGGGCGAGGTGCACGAACTCAAGGCGCTGATGAAGAAGTCCGGTGAACTGGGCATGCAGACCTTCGACCAGTCACTCTATGGTCTCTATCGCGACGGCGAGATCAGCTACGAAGCGGCCCTGGCCCACGCCGATTCCGCCAACGACCTGCGGCTGATGATCAAGCTGGGGTCGGAAACGGACGCCGATCACCTCAATCAGCTCACCCGCAACCTCTCGGTGGACATGGGCGACGATCCGCCCAAGCGCTTCCGCTAGCCTTCGTCTTCGTTCTCGGCGGCCAGGGTCCTGGCCTCGCGCAGAGCGGCGACCAGCGCCTGGCGTGCCTGCTCCTGCTGCTCGGCGTCCGGGGTGCGCAGGATGTAAGAGGGGTGATAGGTGGCAATGATCCAGCGCTCGTCCAGCCGCAGTGGTCGGCCCATGAATTGCGCCAGGCCCCGTGGCTTGCGTTTGAGCAAGGCTTCCAGGGCGGTCGAGCCCAGGGCCACCACCACGGTCGGCTGGATGTCGCGCAGTTCCTGCTCTAGCCAGTAGCGGCAGGGCGCGATCTCCGGTCCCGGGGTGACGTGCTTGCGCCGCCTGCCCTGGGGAATCCATTTGAAGTGCTTGACCGCATTGGTCAGGAACACCTCGCTGCGCGCGAGGCCGGCCTCGGCCAGCGCCGCCATCAGCACCTGCCCGGCCGGGCCGACGAAGGGGCGACCCGCCAGGTCTTCCTGATCGCCGGGCTGCTCGCCCAAGAGCAGGATGCGGGCGGTGCGCGGGCCTTCGCCGGCCACCGGCTGGGTAGCCTTTTCCCACAACTCGCAGCGGCGGCACTCGTCGAGGGTGGTGGGCAGCGGGCGTTCCGGCTGGGCGCGCTCGGCGGCGATCAGCACCTCGCGACCGCCCTGGCGGCCCACGGCTTCGGCCTGGGCCAGGCGCTGGGCGCCGGCCCGTGCCTCGCTGAGCAGCGCCGGGATCAGCGGCCCTTCCGGTAGATCCTTCCAGAAGCGCGCCGGCATGTTGCCGCGCAAGGTGCGCGGATTGGCCCGCGCCGGATTGAAGGTGCTGCGGTAGTAGGCGCGCCAGAGTTCGTCGCCGGCGTTGCGGTCATCGTCTTCCGGCGTCTGCCGCGCCAGTTGCTGCAGCTCGGCGGGGCAGGGCTCCACCAGTTGCAGCGCCTGGCCATCCCAGAGCGCGGCGGCCTCGGGGGTCGCGATCAGCCAGCTGCTGTTGCCCATGCGGTCGCAGAAATGCGGCGCCGCCAGGGCCAGGACGTCGTGGGCCGGCTGGTGCCAGGCCAGCCAGGCCGGCGGCCCCGCGCTCTCCGCACGCGGTCGAAAGCGCAGGAAGGCATGCACATGGTGGATCTCGCGGCGAATCGCCTTGACCCGGCGCTGCAATTCGCTGCCGTCTTCGTCACCGGCCAGCATCGCCGCACGCTCGCCCCGGGCGACCCGCCAGAGCACCTGGTAGAGCAGCGCCCACCGATCGTCGCTGCGAAAGCAGGCGGCATAGGTCAGGGCTTCGGCCAGTTGCGGCGGGATGCGTATGGCGCCACTGGGCGGCGGCGCCGTGGCCTCGGCCGGTTCGTCGAACAGATCGCCCAGGCCGCGACTTTCCTGCCAGCTCACCTGGGCCGGGGCGATACCCGCCTGGAGCAACCGGCGCGCCTCCTTGCGCCAGCCGGCGAAGGTGCCGTCGAAGTCGACTCTCTGCATCTAGAGCAGGGCGAGCTGGGCGGGCGGTTCGGCGAGTTGCCGGCGCAGGTCGAGGGATTCCGCCAGGCGCGGCTGCGGTCGGTAGTCCTGGGTGATGATGAAGGGCCGTGCCTTCTCGACGCTGCATTTCAGGCGGATCAGATCAGCGTAGCGGATGCGCCGCTCGCGCCTGAGCTCCACCAGCCGCTTGGCCGAGAGCACGCCGATGCCGGGCACCCGGGCGATCAGCGCCTGGTCGGCGCGATTAAGATCCAGCGGGAAGATGGCCCGGTTGTGCAGCGCCCAGGCCAACTTGGGGTCCACGTCCAGCGGCAGCTGGCCGTCTTCGGTAGGCAACTCCTCCGCCTGGAAGCCATAGCCGCGCATGAGGAAGTCGGCCTGGTACAGCCGGTGCTCGCGCAGCAGCGGCGGCGGTTGCAGCGGCACCGTACCTGGGCTTTCCGGGATGGGGCTGAAGGCCGAATAGTAGACGCGCTTGAGGCGATAGGCGCCATACAGGGTCTGGGCGGTATCGAGGATGGTGCGGTCGTCGGTGGCATCGGCGCCCACGATCATCTGGGTGCTCTGGCCCGCCGGCGCGAAACGCGGCGCCTTGGCTTCGGCCTCGGCTTCCTCCAGACCCAGGCGAATGTTGCCCATGGTCTTGCGGATGCTGCTGCCGTTCTTTTCCGGCGCCAGCTTGATCAGGCTGCTCTCGGTGGGCAGTTCGATGTTCACCGACAGGCGATCGGCATAGAGACCGGCCTGGGCGATGATCTCGGGATCGGCGTCGGGAATGGTCTTGAGGTGGATATAGCCGCGGAACTGGTGCTGTTCGCGCAGCAGCTGGGCCACCCGGGTCATCTGCTCCATGGTGTAGTTGGAGGAGCGGATGATGCCGGAGCTGAGAAACAGCCCGCTGATGACGTTGCGCCGGTAGAAGTCGAGGGTCAGCTGCACCACTTCCTCGGGCGTGAAGCGCGCCCGCGGCACATTGCTGCTGCGGCGATTGACGCAGTACTGGCAGTCGTACTGGCAGAAATTGGTCAGCAGCACCTTGAGCAGCGCCACGCAGCGCCCATCCGGGGTGAAGCTGTGGCAGATGCCCATGCCATCGGTCGAGCCCAGGCCGTCCTTGCCCTTCGAGCTGCGTTTGGGCGCACCGCTGCTGGCGCAGGATACGTCGTACTTGGCGGCATCGGCGAGAATGATCAGCTTGTCGGCGAGCTCCATCGAGATCTCCTGGACTGTGATTGCATACAGTATCCAGGAAGCGGAGCGTCGTTCAATGGCTTTGCGCCGGGCGGCGCCGAGTGGAGCGACACTCCGCCGGGCGGTAGTGCCCGGCGAAGCGAGGGGGAGGGATCAGGACTTGCGGGTACGCTTGGTACGCGGCTTGTCCGCGACGGACGTGGTTTCCGCCGCCAGGGTGGTGGGCTGTTGCAGCACGCGCTTGGCCGAGGCGAACCTCTTGGTCCAGTAGGGCTTGCTCAGGTGATCGACGCGAACGCTTTCGCCGCTACGCGGGGCATGGACGAAACGGTCGTTGCCCAGATAGATGGCGACGTGATCGATGCCGCTGCGCTGACCGGTCTTGAAGAACACCAGGTCACCGGCCTTGAGATCGCCACGGGCGACCTTGGGGCCCTTGAGCTGGGACAGCTCACGGGAGGTACGCGGCAGCTTGACGTTGTGTACGTCGCGATAGACGTAGTTCACCAGGCCGCTGCAATCCAGGCCGTTCTGCGGATTGGTCCCGCCGTAGCGATAGGGCGTACCGACCAGGTCCATGGCGCGGGTCGCGACCTGGGCGCCGACGTTGCGGGTGGCAGCCTGGGCGGTGGCCTGCTTACGGTGCAGGGCGCTGGTGGCGCGGGCGGCGTGCTTGGCGCGGGCGGCGAAGGCTGCCTGGGTAGGGTCCACCTTCGCGACGCGGCGAGCGGCGGCCTTGGGCGCGGGAGCAGCGGAGGCGTGCCGGGCGGCGGTCTTGGGAGCTGAAGCGGCGGTGACATGCCGGGCTGCGACCTTGTGGACCGGAGCGGCAGTGCGCGCTGCAGAGTTCTCTTTCGCTTGTACTGCCGCGGGCAGCACAAGACAGGCGGAGAGCCATGTCAGAAGAAATAAACGCATTGTCGTAGGGGTGTCTGAAGATCGAAGCGAGGGATTCTATACCAACCCTGTGGATATTTTGTGCACCTCTCATCAAGAAATTATGTAATTTTTAGCGGAAAGTGGGGTCCCTAGAGCGCCAACCAGTGAGACTCCCTGGGCATTCATCCAGTTTTCGACATAAAGTCACGGTGAATGTAAGGGTGTAGGTAAGGTGGGTCTTTTCCTTCAGTCGCGAGGTCGTAGGCATGCAGTATCAGGACACCCACAGCAAGGTCATGGGCTATCTGCTGTGGATCTTCGGTTTTCTCGGCGCTCATCGCTTCTACTATGGCAAACCGGTCACCGGCACCCTCTGGTTCTGCACCCTGGGTCTGCTGGGCATCGGCTGGCTGATCGATCTGTTCCTGATCCCGGCCATGGATCGCGAGGCGGATCTGCGTTTCCAGTCCGGTTCGATCAACTACAGTCTGGGCTGGATCCTGCTGACCTTTCTCGGCATCTTTGGCGTCCATCGCCTCTATCTGGGCAAGTGGATCACCGCCATCCTCTATTTCTTTACCGCGGGTTTCTTCCTGCTGGGCGTGCTCTACGACTTCTGGACGCTCAACTCGCAGATCTCCGAAGAGAATCGCCGGCGGCTGGTGCGCTAATCCAGCTAAGAGACAGAGAAAAGGGGCTCCGCGGAGCCCCTTTTCTATTCAGGCGCCTCTATTCAGGCGCCGCGCTGGTAGGTCGCGCGTCCCCCTACCAGGGTGCGTTCGATGCGGCCGGGCAGGGTGAGGCCTTGGAAGGGGCAGTTGCGGCCACGCGACAGCCAGGGCGTGGCGGCCTGGGCGGTCGGCTGCTGGGCGAACAGCACCAGGTCCGCTGGCAGGCCCTTGGCCAGGCGGCCCGCCGCGAGGCGCAGCGCCTGGGCCGGACCCTGGGTCAGGCGGGCCAGCAGGGTCGGCAGATCCAGCAGGCCGTCTTCCACCAGGGTCAGGGCCAGCGGTAGCAGCAATTCGACACTGCTGATGCCCGGCTCGGTGGCGGCGAAGGGCGCCAGCTTGGCGTCCGCCTCGTGGGGCTGGTGATGGCTGGAGATGGCGCCGATCACCCCATCACGTACCCCGGCTCTCAGGGCGTCGCGGTCCCGCGCGGTGCGCAGCGGCGGCTTGACGTGATAGAGACTGGAAAAGCCCTGCAAGGCCTCGTCGGTGAGCAGCAGCTGGTAGAGCGCCACATCGGCGGTCACCGGCAGGCCGCGGGCCTGGGCGGCGGCGATCATCTCCACCGCGCGAGCGCTGGTCAGCTGGCCGAAATGGGCACGCACGCCGCTCTGTTCCACCAGCAACAGGTCGCGAGACAGGGCGATGGTCTCCGCGGTCTCCGGGATGCCGGTGAGACCCAGGAAGCTGGCGGTGGGGCCTTCATGGGCGAGGCCGCCATGGGCTAGGTCGGCGTCCAGAGCGGTAAAGACCACGGTAAGGTCGAAGGTGGCGGCATATTCCAGCGCTCGCCGCTGCACCCGCAGATTCTCGAAGGGCTGCAGGCCGTTGGTGAAAGCCACGCAACCGGCGTCGCGCAAGGCCATCAGTTCGGCCAGCTGCTCGCCGCCCAGGCCCTTGGTCAGGGCGCCGATGGGATGGACGCGGGCGTGATCGGCGGTGCGCGCCCGGTCGAGGATGAGTTCGGCCACCGCGGTGGTGTCCAGCACCGGGCGGGTGGTGGGCGGGCAGCACAGGCTGGTGACGCCCCCGGCCGCGGCGGCGCGGGTCTCGCTGTCGACATTGCCCTTGCGGGTCAGGCCCGGTTCGCACAGGGCGACATCCAGGTCGACCAGACCAGGCGCCAGGATCAGGCTGCTGGCGTCCAGCTGCTCGTCGGCCTGGAAGCCCTGGGGCGCTTCGCCCAGGGCCAGGATGCGACCCTGGTCGACATGGACGTCGCTGACCTGGTCGAGGCCGGTGGCCGGGTCGATCACCCGGGCATTGCGGATGCTCAGGCTCACTGCGCATTCTCCTGTAGCTGACGCTGGGCGGTCTGCCCGCTCATGGTCATCGACAGCACTGCCATGCGGACCGCGATGCCGTAGGTGACCTGGTTGAGGATGACCGACTGCTCGCCGTCGGCGACCGCTGATTCGATCTCCACGCCGCGGTTGATCGGTCCCGGGTGCATGACGATGGCGTCGGGCTTGGCGCGGGCTAGGCGCTGGCGGGTCAGACCGAACAGCCGGTAGTACTCGCCTTCGCTGGGCAAGAGGCCACCCTGCATGCGTTCGCGTTGCAAGCGCAGCATGATCACCACGTCCACGCCGTCCAGACCCTCGGCCAGGTCGGTAAAGGTGCGCACGCCATAGAGTTCTTCGAGGCCGACCGGCAGCAGGGTGCGCGGCGCGACCACACGGATGTCGCGGCAGCCCAGGGTACGCAGCGCCAGCATGTCGGAGCGGGCGACCCGCGAATGCAGGATGTCGCCGACGATGGCCACCGAGAGGTTGGCGAAGTCGCCCTTGTGGCGGCGGATGGTCAGCATGTCGAGCATGCCCTGGGTGGGGTGGGCATGGCGGCCGTCGCCGCCGTTGATGATGGCCACATCGGGGCAGACGTGCTCGGCGATGAAATGGGCGGCGCCGGAGTCGGCGTGGCGCACCACGAACATGTCGGCGGCCATGGCCTCCAGGTTGCGCAGGGTGTCGAACAGCGTCTCGCCCTTGCTGGTGGAAGAGGTGGAGACGTTGAGGGTGATGACGTCCGCCGACAGCCGCTTGGCCGCCAGTTCGAAGGTGGTGCGGGTGCGGGTCGAATTCTCGAAGAAGACGTTGCACACGGTCTTGCCGCGCAGCAGCGGCACCTTCTTCACCGCCCGGGCGCCGACTTCCAGAAAGGAGTCGGCGGTATCGAGCAATTCGGTGAGGAGTTCGGCGGGCAGGTCGTCGAGCGACAGGAAGTGGCGCAATTGGCCCTGGGCGTTGAGTTGCAGCGAGCGCGTAGCGTCGGTCATGGCAGCGGATCCAGGTCAGGCGGCGGGGGCGTCGCGGTATTCGAGGGCGAGCGGCGTGGGGCCGGTCAGCTTGACGCGCTGGGTGGGGGCCAGGCTCAGGGTGGCGCCCACCACGTCGGGCTGGATCGGCAATTCGCGGGCATTGACGTCCAGCAGGCAGACCAGGGTCACACTGGCGGGACGACCATAGTCGAAGAGTTCGTTGAGCGCCGCGCGCACGGTGCGGCCGCTCATGAGCACGTCGTCCACCAGCACCAGGTGGCGCCCGTCGATCTCGAACGGCAGGGCCGAGGGCCGTACCTGGGGATGCAGGCCCTTCTGGGTGAAGTCGTCGCGGTAGAAGGAGACGTCCAGACTGCCCAGCGGGGTATCCAGGCCGAGTTCGGCCAGCAGGGCCTCGGCGACCCACAGGCCACCGGTATGGATGCCGACGAAGCCGGGATCGGTGATGCCACGGCGATCCAACGATAGGCGCAGGTCGGCGGCCAGCCGCGGCAGGAGCTCGGCGGGAGAGGGCAGGTGCATGGCTACTCCGATTGCGGGCGCGCGGCCCGTTCCAGTTGTTGGGTCAGCCAGCCTTCCAGGAGAAGGGCGGCGGCAAGGGCGTCCACCGGGCGTTCGCGATAGCCGTCGCGCTGACCGCCCTGCAGGCGCTCGCCCTTGGCGGCATAGGTGGTGAGGCGTTCGTCATGGGTATGCACGGGCAAGCCGTAGCGACCCTGTAGGCGGCGGGCGAAGCGTTCGGCGCGCTCGCTCATCTCGCTGGGGGTGCCGTCCATGTTCAGTGGCAGGCCGACCACCAGGGCGGTGGGGCGCCACTCGTCCAGCAGGCGCTGGATCTGCTGCCAGTCGGGCACGCCATTCTGCGCCTTGAGGGTGAGCAGTTCGCGGGCCTGACCGGTCACGGCCTGGCCGACGGCGACACCGATCTGCCGGGTGCCGTAGTCGAAGCCCAGGTAGAGGCCACTGGGTGCGCTCATGCGTGGCCCGCCTGGCGCGAGAGCAGGCGCAGGTCGACCCCCAGCAGGGCGGCGGCCGCGCCGAGGCGCTGCTCGCTGGGCGTCTCGAACAGCAGGGCGCTGGTGGCCGGGGTGGTGAGCCAGAGATTGGCCGCCAATTCCTCTTCCAGCTGGCCGGGACCCCAGCCGCTGTAGCCCAGGGTGATCAGGTGGCGGGTCGGGCCGGTACCGTCGGAGAGGGCAAACAGCACGTCCGGCGAGGTGGTGAGGCTGAGTTCGTCCAGTTCCAGGGTGTTCTGGAACACCGGGCCGGCGTCATGCAGGACGAAGCCACGATCGGTCTGCACCGGGCCGCCGGCATAGAGGACGACCTGGGTGTCTTCCAGGGTGGCCGGGACCTCGGGCCGCAGCTGTTCGAGCAGGTCGTCCAGGTGCAGGCCGTTAGGTCGGTTGATCACCAGGCCCATGGCGCCATCCGGGCCGTGGTCGACGAGGTAGATCACCGTCTCGGCGAAATGGGGATCGTCCATCTGCGGCATGGCGATCAGGAGCTGGTGCTGTAGGGTGGTGCTGGAGGTCGGCTTCATGACCGGCAAGTTTCCCGGTTGCGCGGTCCGGCTTCAAGTCCAACGGCGTCCAGGGCTATTGACTGGACAGGCGGTCGCCACGCTCGAAGCGCCAGGTGCGGATGATCTCCAGCCGGTCGATGTCGGCCAGATCGCCGCTGAAGGGGGCGAAGGGCGCCGCCAGCCGGACGATGCGCAGCGCCGCCTGGTCCAGCACCGGGCGGCCCGAGGATTCCAGCACCTGGACCTCGTAGAGCGAGCCGTCCTTGTTGATGGCCACCAGCAGGCGCAGGCTGCCATAGAGGCGGTCACGCTTGGCCTGCTCAGGGTAGTTGAGATTGCCGATGCGCTCGATCTTGCGCCGCCACTCTTCCTTGTAGCGGGCGCCCTTGTCCTTTTGCGTCGAGGCGGCGTTGATCCGCCAGATCTTTGGCCGCTTGGCGTATTGCTGGCGCTCCTCGGCGAGCTGGGCTTCCAGGCTGGCGAGTTCGGCGGCCTGACTGTCGGATTCGGGGCTCGGAGCGTCACGCTGCTCCCGTTCGGGCGTCTCGCGACTGGGCTCGGCCTTGGTCGGCCGCGGGGCGCGGGTGGTCACCGCCGCCTTGGGCGCCTGGGCGCGATCCGCCGCCGGCGGGCGAGCCGGAGGCGCGGCCTGGCGGATCTCGCTGTCGTGGAAGGGCGCCTGCACCGGGGTGCTCGGCGCTGCCGCCTTGTCCAGGGTGCCACTGCCCTGCTGGTTTTCCTGGGCGAGGAAATCAGCCTGCTTGGGCCCCTCGTCGCTCTTGAAGCTGGCCAGCGTCACCTCCAGGGTGCGACTGATCTGGCTGGGCTCGGGCAGCGAGAAACCGACGCCGAGGATCAGCACGACGTGCAGCAGGGTCGCGATGAGCAGCGTGAAGCCCAGGCGGTCGGCGGGACGGACCTGGGCGGCGGGGGAGGAGGCGGTGCTGGGCATTGACTGGGTCGGCAAGGGCAGAGGACGCGCGGCAGGGCTGGCGCCAGTCTGCGGATTGTGTCCGCGCTTGTCCATGCCGCTGGGGGCGGCATGGACCCTCGCCTCAGCGCGCGCGCTTCTGCGCGATCACATCCATGAGGCGCTCGGCGATGCGGGTGTCGTAGGCCGCATCGATCTCGCGGATGCAGGTCGGGCTGGTGACATTGATCTCGGTGAGGTGCTCGCCGATCACGTCCAGGCCGACGAAGAGCAGGCCGCGCTTGCGCAATTCCGGGCCCACCGTCGCAGCGATCTCGCGATCCCGCGCCGACAGCGGCTGGGCGACGCCGCGGCCACCGGCGGCCAGGTTGCCACGGGTCTCGCCCTGGGCCGGAATGCGCGCCAGGCAGTAGTCCACGGGTTCGCCGTCGATCATCAGGATGCGCTTGTCGCCATCCTTGATGCCCGGCAGGTAGCGCTGGGCGATGATCTGCTGGGTACCGTGGGCGGTGAGGGTCTCCAGGATCACCGAGAGGTTGGGATCGCCTTCCCGATGCCGGAACACCGAGCTGCCGCCCATGCCGTCCAGCGGCTTGAGGATGACGTCACCGTGGCTGCGGGCGAACTCGCGGATGATGTCGGCGCGACGACTGACCAGGGTCGGCGGCGCCAGCTCGGGAAACAGGGTGGCGAAGAACTTCTCGTTGCAGTCGCGCAGGCTGGCCGGGCGGTTGACCACCAGGGTGCCGCCACGCTCGGCCTGCTCCAGCAGGTAGGTGGCATAGACGAATTCGTTGTCGAAGGGCGGATCCTTGCGCATCAGGATCACGTCCAGCTCGCGCAGGGGCAGGTCGACGTCTTCGCCAAAGGCGAACCAGCGCTCCGGATCCTGGAACACGTCCAGCTGCCGGCCACGGCCGCGGGCCTCGCCATCGACCTGGTACAGGTCCTGCATCTCGAAATAGTGCAGGGTCCAGCCGCGCGCCTTGGCCGCCCACAGCATGGCCATGGAGCTATCCTTCTTATAGGAGATGCGTTCGATGGGATCCATGACGATCCCCAGGCGGATACTCATTGACGCTAGACCTCGGTTCTACGTGGGCAAGGCGTCAGAATAGCCCTTCGATCCCCTTCAGTGCCAATGCTTGCACGATCGTCGTGGTGGGCGGGCCGGTGGTCCGCCACCAGGGGATCTGCGTGGTACGTCACGGTATTGTGTGCTACAAAGAGGCGCCGCCAAAGTGCCCGGATCGACATCATTCACGTTTCATCGACGATGAGCTGGTAGCTTGAACATGGAACAGTATTCGGAAGGGCTGAAGGTCATGGTGATCGACGACTCGAAGACGATTCGTCGGACCGCCGAGACCCTGCTCAAGAAAGTTGGCTGCGAGGTCATCACCGCCATCGATGGATTCGATGCGCTCGCCAAGATCGCCGATAGTCATCCCCACATCATCTTCGTGGACATCATGATGCCGCGACTGGATGGCTATCAGACCTGCGCGCTGATCAAGAACAACAGCGCCTTCCGCGCGACGCCCGTCATCATGCTGTCTTCGCGTGATGGCCTCTTCGACAAGGCCAAGGGCCGCATCGTCGGCTCTGACCAGTACCTCACCAAACCCTTCAGCAAAGAAGAGCTGATCGGTGCGATCAAGACCCACGTCCCCAGTTTCACTCCGCTCGAACAAGCGTCCTGAGTGTCCTGAGGCGGGCGATTCTATCTAGTAGGAAATTTTCATGGCTCGAATTCTGATCGTCGACGACTCTCCCACCGAGATGTACAAGCTCACCGCCATGCTGGAAAAGCATGGGCATCAGGTGCTCAAGGCCGAGAACGGTGCCGATGGCGTCGCCCTGGCCCGTCAGGAGAAGCCGGATGCGGTCCTGATGGACATCGTCATGCCCGGCCTCAACGGTTTCCAGGCCACCCGGCAGCTGACCAAGGATGCCGAAACCAGCCACATTCCGGTGGTCATCGTCACCACCAAGGACCAGGAAACCGACAAGGTCTGGGGCAAGCGCCAGGGCGCCAAGGACTACCTCACCAAGCCCATCGACGAAGACACCCTGCTGCGTACCCTGGCGGGTGTCCTGCAAGGCTAACGTCCGACGTCCGTTTCTCGCGGCAGCGCCCTACAGGGCAGGGAATCCTATGAGCGACGCCACCACGCCCTATGAACTCTTGCGCCTGATCGATCTGCGCTGCCGTGAGCGGGCGGCCGGTCTGCCGGCGCAACAGGAAAACCAGCGCAGCTGGAGCGGTATCGGCTTTCGTCTCGGTGAGTTGCGCTTCGTGATTCCCATGGGCGAGGTCAGCGAGATCCTGCCGGAGCCGCGCTTCACCGCGCTGCCCGGCGTCAAACCCTGGCTCAAGGGCGTGGCCAACGTACGCGGTCGCCTGCTGCCGATCGCCGACCTGGGGCAATTCCTCGGCGTGAAGATCCAGGCCCTGCGCAAACAGCGGCGCATCCTGATCGTCGACCATGGCGACCTCTTCGTCGGATTGGCGGTTGACGAAGTCCTGGGTATGCAGCATTTCGACATCGAGGCCTATCGCGAGCACGCCGACAACGTGCCGTCGGGCCTGCACTTCTTTCTGGAAGGTGTCTTCCAACGCGACGTGCCCTGGCTGGTCTGCAGCCCACGCGCCTTGGTCGAGCATCCCGAATTCATGGACGTCGCGGCCTAGGTCGCCAGGCGTCCGGGCGCTGCGAGGCGGATCGGGGTCGGGATGGCAGGAGCCGTCGCCGACGGGTGGGGGTAGGGCGACGAGCATCGGCTTCAAGCGAACCGATCCGGCGTCCGACAAGGATAGAACTAAAGGAACCAAGGTCCAGGCGGGGGCCGCTGATGAACAAACTCAATACCGGGAAAATCAACGCGTGGGTCGCGGGCATGTTCGTGGTGCTGATCGTCGCGATCGTGCTGCTGTTCGCCAACTTCGCGTACCTGGGCACTCAGACCAACTACGACAACCAGTATCAGGGTCAGGCCACCGAGCTGCGGATTCTCTCGCAGCAGCTGGCCAAGAGTGCCAGTGAGGCCGCCACTGGCAAGGCCGAGGCCTTCAAGGACCTGCGCCAGGCGCGCGCCGAATTCGAGCGGCGCCTGACCATCCTGCGCAGCGGCGATCCGCAGACCGGTCTGCCGCCTTCGCCGGCGATCCTCGGCCCGCGTCTGGATACCCTGCAATCCCAGTGGGAGACCCAGCGCAAGCAGGTCGACACCATGCTCGGCAGCGAGCAGACCGTACTGTCCCTGCACCAGCTGTCCGGCGCCCTGGCCGACACCATTCCCCAGTTGCAGGTCGAGAACGAAGAGGTCGTCGACATCCTGATCGAGCGCGGCGCGCCCGCCGGCCAGGTGGTGGTGGCCCAGCGTCAGGCACTGCTGGCCGAGCGGATCCTCGGCGCCATCAACAAGATCCTTACCGGCGACGAAGCCGCCGTCCAGGCTGCCGACAGCTTTGGCCGCGACGCCAGCCTGTTCGGCCGGGTACTCAAGGCCATGCGCGAAGGCAATGCCTCCATGGGCATCGCCAAGATCACCGACCCCGAGGCGGTCAGCCGACTCAACGAAGCCAACAAGCTGTTCGAATTCGTCTCCGGCAACGTCGACGAGATTCTCGCCACCTCGCCCGAACTGCTGCAGATCCGCTCCGCCGTGGGCCTGATCTACCAGGGCTCCCAGGCACTGCTCGGTTCCGCCTCGGAGCTGAGCGCCGGTTACGCTTCGCTGGCCCAGAGCCGCAAGATCAACACCGTGGGCAGCTATCTGCTGGTGTTCATCGCCCTTGGCGCCATCCTGTGCATCGGCTACATCCTGGTGCGCGATACCCGCCGCCGCCTGGCCGAGACCGATGAGAAGAACCAGCGCAACCAGACCGCCATTCTGCGTCTGCTGGACGAGATCGCCGACCTGGCCGACGGTGACCTGACCGTGCAGGCCACGGTGACCGAGGACTTCACCGGCGCCATCGCCGACTCCATCAACTACTCCATCGACCAGCTGCGCGAACTGGTGGAGACCATCAACCAGACCGCCGTGCAGGTGGCCGCCGCCGCCCAGGAATCCCAGGACACCGCGACGGTACTGGCCGAGGCCTCGGAGCACCAGGCCCAGGAAATCGCCGGGGCCTCCGCGGCGATCAACGAGATGGCCGTGTCCATCGATCAGGTATCCACCAACGCCTCGGAGTCCACCGCGGTGGCGGAGCGCTCCGTGGCCATCGCCAACAAGGGCAACCAGGTGGTGCACAACACCATCATCGGCATGGACAGCATCCGCGAGCAGATCCAGGACACCGCCAAGCGAATCAAGCGCCTGGGCGAATCGTCCCAGGAGATCGGTGACATCGTCGGCCTGATCAACGACATCGCCGACCAGACCAACATCCTGGCCCTGAACGCCGCCATCCAGGCCTCCATGGCCGGTGACGCCGGTCGTGGCTTCGCCGTGGTCGCCGACGAGGTCCAGCGCCTCGCCGAACGCTCCTCCGGCGCCACCAAGCAGATCGAAGCCCTGGTCAAGGCGATCCAGACCGACACCAACGAGGCGGTCATCTCCATGGAACAGACCACCTCGGAAGTGGTGCGCGGGGCCGCCCTGGCCCAGGACGCCGGTGTGGCGTTGGAAGAGATCGAGAAGGTTTCCCAGAGTCTGGCCGGACTGATCCAGAACATCTCCAACGCCGCGCGTCAGCAGTCCTCGTCCGCCAGCCATATCTCCAGCACCATGAACGTGATTCAGGAGATCACCTCGCAGACCTCGGCCGGTACCACCGCCACCGCGCGCAGCATCGGCGAGCTGGCCAAGCTGGCCAGCGAGATGCGGCGTTCGGTGTCGGGCTTCAATCTGCCGAACGAGCAGCCGCTGGGCTGAATGCAGCGGCCACATCGTGGTGTGGCGAGGGGGAGACGGGGTGGGGGAGTCGAGTTGGGCGTTGCGCCGTGCTCCCGAGCTGCCGGATGCGGACTTCGAGCGTTGGCGACAGCTGCTGGAAACCCGCGCCGGCATGGTGCTGGACGATCGCCAGCGCAGCTTTCTGCAGATCCAGTTGGCCGCGCGCATGCGCGAACTGGCGATCGCGGACTACGACAGCTACTACCAGGTCGTCTGCGCGGGCATCAGCGGGCGCATCGAATGGGTCCGACTGCTCGATCGGCTGACCATCCAGGCCACCCGCTTCTTTCGCCATCCCCCTTCCTTCGCGCTGCTGGAAGCCTATGTGAGTGAATTCGCCCGGACCACCGAGGGCCAGGGGCTGACCCTGTGGAGTCTGGGGTGCGCCAGTGGAGAGGAAGCGTTTTCGATGGCCATCAGTACCGCCGAAGTCCTGGCACGGCAGGCGCGACCCCTGACGTTCGCCCTGACCGGCACCGACATCAGCAGCGAAGCCCTGCGCCAGGCGCGGCAGGGTAGCTACAGCCTGCAGCGGCTGGCCGGCGTGTCGGCCAGCCTGCGCGAGCGCTATTTCCGTGCCCAGGCGGACGGCAGTTTCGAGGTCGCCGCCGGTTTGGCGGAGCGACTGTGCTTTGCCCGGCTCAATGTGCTGGAACTGGGCCAGGCCCCCTTGCAGGGGCTCAATGTCATTTTTTGTCAGAACTTGCTGATTTATTTCCGCCGCTGGCTGCGTCGAGACCTGCTCAATCAGCTGGTCCAGCGGCTTGCACCGGGTGGGCTCTTGGTCCTGGGTGTCGGTGAGGTGAGCAATTGGAGCCACCCGCAACTGGTACCCGTCGATCATCCCGAAGTCCTGGCGTTCACCCGCCAGCCAGACCACCCGGCATGACAGGAGCCGAGATGATCGATCGACACGACTACGTAGCCCTCGAGTGGGTCAAGGGAGAGATCGCCGAAACCTTGCAGCAGGCCCGCAAGGCGCTCGAGGCGTTCGTCGACAACCCGCACGACCGTAGCCGCCTGGGTTTTTGTCGGACCTATGTGCACCAGGTCTACGGCACCCTGCAGATGGTGGAATTCTATGGCGCCGCGCTGCTCGCCGAGGAAATGGAACTGCTGCTGCAGGCCCTCCACGAAGAGCGGGTGAACAGCTCGGACGAGGCGCTGGAGGTGCTGATGCAGGCCATCCTGCAGGTGCCGCCCTATCTGGATCGGGTCCTCGAAGCCCGCCGCGATCTGCCACTGGCCATCCTGCCGCTGCTCAACGACCTGCGCTCGGCGCGAGGTGAAAAGCTGCTCTCGGAAACCAGCCTGTTCTCGCCGGATCTGTCCGCCACGCCGCTGTCGCTGAGCGATGCCGAACTGGCCGACCGCGCCGCGCCGGACTGGCTGCCACGGCTGCGCAAGCTGCGCCAGGCGCTGCAAGGTGCCCAGGTCGGGCTGTTCCGCGACCGCGATGTCCAGCTGCACCTGGATTACCTGCTGCGGGTCTTCGAGCGCCTGGACCAGCTCTGCGCCGGTTCGCCCTTTGGCGCCCTCTGGCCGGTGGCGGCGGGACTGACCGAGTTGCTGCAGGCCGGCGAGCTGGACAACAGCAGCTCGATCCGCGGTCTGCTGCGACAATTGGATCGTGAACTCAAGCGGCTCATCAGCGATGGCGTGACCACCCTCAACCAGCCGGCGCCGGCCGATCTGCTGAAGAATCTGCTGTTCTATCTGGCCAAGGCGCCGGTGCAGAGTCCGCGCATTGCCGCGCTCAAGGCCCACTACCGTCTCGACGAAGCCCTGCCGGATGCCGAGCTGGTGGGGTTCGAGCGCTCGCGCATCGTTGGTCCGGATCGCGAGGCCATGCGTTCGGTGGTGACCGCGCTGTGCGAAGAGCTGGTGCAGATCAAGGACAGCCTGGACCTGTTCGTGCGCAGCGATCGCCAGCAGCCCGCCAGCCTGCGGGGCCTGTTGGCACCGCTCAAGCAGATCGCCGATACCCTGGCGGTGCTGGGCTTCGGTCAGCCGCGCAAGGTGGTGCTGGAGCAGCACGAAGCTGTCGCCGACCTGGCCGCTGGCGTGCACGACGCCAGCGATGCCGCCCTGATGGACATCGCCGGGGCGCTGCTCTATGTCGAAGCCACCCTGGCCGGCATGGTCAGCGGCAACGAGGTCGGCGATGCCGAAGAGAGCCGCCTGCCCACCACCGACATCGATCAGTTGCACCGGGTGGTGGTGCGCGAGGCGCGCAATGGCCTGGAGCAATCCAAGGACGCCATCATCGAGTTCATCGCCTCCCAGTGGAACCATGTCCACCTGGAGCCGGTGCCCCTGCTGCTGACCCAGGTGCGTGGCGGCCTGGCGATGATCCCGCTGGAGCGGGCCGCGGCCCAGGTGCAGGCGGCCAACGACTACATCTGCCAGCAACTGCTGGGCAAGCAGGCGGTGCCGGACTGGCAGAGCCTGGATACTCTGGCCGACGCCATCACCAGCGTCGAGTATTACCTGGAGCGCCTGGCGGAAGATCCGTCCACGCCCCACGACATGATTCTCGACATCGCCGACGAGAGTCTCATCGCCCTCGGTTATCCGCCCAAGGCGGGCGGCGAAGGCGCGGCGGCGGAGGCGGAGGCGCCCCTGGTCTCCAGCGCGGTCGAGACGCTGCCTCTGGATCGCCCGGAAGAGCCGGCGCCGGAAGCGGAGCCGGTGCTCGAAGAGACGCTGGAACTCACCGCCCTGCCGATCGAGGAGCCTGCGGACGCTGAAGCAGAATCCCACGCCGAATTCCAGTCCGAACCTGACGAGCCTCTGACCGCCGATCGCCAAGCGGACGCGCAGGCAGCGGCCGATGTGGTGGCTGACGCGGCGCATGACGAGGCCGAGCCCGCGGGCGCAGAGGCCGAGGAGCTGCCTGCCGGTATCGAGCTGGACAGCCTGCCGCCGGCGACCGCCGATGCCGATGCGGTCGCCGAGGTGCTGGCCGCGCCGGTCAATCCCATCAATCCCCCGGCGGCGCAGGTCCCGCAGGCGCTGCTGCCACCGGCGGCCGATGCCGAACCGGTCGAGGAAGAGCTGCGCGAGGTCTTTATCGAAGAGGCCGGCGAGGTCCAGGTGGAACTGGAACGCTGGTTGCCGACCTGGCAGGCAGACCCCGAGCAGCGTACCGCGCTGAGTGAATTGCGGCGCAATTTCCATACCCTCAAGGGCAGTGGTCGCATGGTCCAGGCGCTGGTCATCGGCGAGCTGGCCTGGGCCCTGGAGAATCTGTTCAATCGCCGGCTGGACCATAGCGTCGCTCACAGTCCCACCCTGCAGACGGTGGTCGAGCAGACCTGTGCCCTGCTGCCGGAGCTGGTCGAGGAATACGCCGAGGATCGCCAACGGCAGCGTGATGACGTCGACTGGCTGGCCCACGCCGCCCATGCGCTGGCGCGCAACGAAGCCCTGCCCGAGCGGGCTTCGGCGAGCGACGCAGTTCCCTCCGTGGCGGCGCTGCCTGAGGTGGAGAGCGTCGAGCCCGCGGCAGCGGCACTCGCCGCCGGCGAAGCCGATACCCAGCTGCTGGACATCTTCCGTACCGAGGCCCAGGCGCACCTGGAAACCGTGCGTCGCTTCCTCGAACAGGCCGACGCCGGTAGCGTCCAGCCGGTCTCCGACAATCTCCTGCGCGCCCTGCACACCCTCAAGGGCAGTGCCCATATGGCGGGCAGTTCGCCAATGGCCGAGCTGGCGTCGGCGCTGGAGCGGCTGGCCAAGGAATACAAGCTCGCCCATGTCGCCTTCGCCGAACCCGAGTGCGCCCTGCTGGCCCAGGGGGCCGAGTTGCTGGAGCAGCGGCTGGCTACCCTCGATGAGGGGTCGTTGGCGACCCCGCTGACGGGCGCGGCGGCCGTGATCGAGCACTGCGAGAGACTGCTGGAAGAGCTGAATCCGCAGCTGCCGATCCCCGCAGCACCGCTGCCGGAGCAGCGTGACGTCCTGCGCCTGACCGATTTCCTGATGCCGGCGATGGAGCTGCTGCTGGAAGCCGACGAACGCCTGAATGTCTGGCGCACCGATGGTGACCTGGCGGCCTGCCCGGATCTGCTGGCCGAACGACTGAACACCTTTGCCGACGGGGCGGCCCGGGTCGGCCTGGCCGATGTCGAGCAACTGGCCGAGGCGCTGCAGGTGGTCTATGCCGCCGCGGCGAGCGGTTCGCTGCCGGCCGATGAAGCCTTTTTCCGCGAGGCGGAGGAAGCCCAGGAAGCCCTGATCAGCATGCTCAATCAATTGGCGGGCGGCATGCGGGCCACCCCCAACGAGGAGCGGATCCAGGGTCTGCGCGCCCTGCTGGCGGGCATTCTCGCCGGGCTGCCCATGGCGGCCACCACCCTGCTGGCCGAGCCCGAACCCGAAGACCTCTTCGATCCGGAAACGGCCACGCCGGTGGCACCCGAGCTGGCGCTCGACGTCGAACTGCCCGCCGAAGCCGAAGCCGAAGCCGAAGCCGAAGCCGAAGCCGAAGCCGAA
>NZ_LSMW01000013.1:0-74494 GCF_001566765.1 Pseudomonas sp. HUK17 | reverse complement strand
GCGGCCTTGCCGGCCATGCCGTCGGTGACCCGGGCATTCTCGGTGTTCTGGGCGATGGAGGCCGACATCTGCTCGACGCTGGCACTGGTCTCTTCCACCGAAGCGGCCTGTTCGGTACTGGCCTGGCTCATGCTCTGGGCGGTGGCGGAGATCTCTTCCGAGGCACTGGCCAGGGCATCGGCCGACAGCCGTACGTCGCCGATGATCTGGTTCAGCTTGCCGACGGTGCCGTTGATGGAATTCTTCAATTCCAGCAGCTGACCCTGGTAGGCGCCCTGGACGGTACGGCTCAGGTCACCCTGGGCCAGACCGGCCATCACGCCCATGGCCTCGTTGACCGGGGCGACGATGGCGTCCAGGGTGCCGTTGATGCCGGCGACGATACGGCGGAAGTCGCCCTGGTGGGCACTGGCGTCGGCACGGCTATCGAGGCGCCCGGCCATGGCCGCCTGGCTCAGCTGGGCGGCGTCTTCGACCAGGCGCTGGATGTTGCCGCGGACCTGCTCGAGGTTGTCGTTGATCACTGCCTTCTGCCCAGGGAAGCGTTCCAGCGGCACCGACAGGTCGCCTTCGCCAAAGCTCTTCACACAGGCCATGGCCTTGCGCGAATCCTCCAGGTGCCCGGCGACCATGGCATTGACGCCTTCGGCCATGCTGCGGAAGGTACCCTGGAAACGCTCCACCGGAATGCGGGCGTCCGTCGCGCCGCGATCATGGGCCTCGGACAGCTGCACCATTTCCGCGACCAGGCGCTGGATGTTGCCGCGCACCTGTTCGAGGTTGTCGTTGATCACCGCCTTCTTGCCGGGGAAACGTTCCAGCTCGGCCGCCAGATCGCCTTCGCCAAAGCTCTTCACGCAGGCCATGGCCTTGTGGGAATCCTCCAAGTGACCGGCGACCATCGCATTGACGCCTTCGGCGACGTTGCGGAAGGCCCCCTGGAATCGCTCCTGTGGCAGGCGCGCGTCCGTCTCGCCGCGATCATGCTCGGCGGCCATGGTGGTCATCTCCTGCACCAGGCCGCGCAGGGTCAGCACCATGCGCTGCATGGCGGCCATCAGGCTGGAATCGTCGCCAGCGCGCAGCTGCAGATCGTCGGGCAGGTCGCCTGCGGCCGTGCGGTTGGCGACCTTGGCCACCTCGGCCGGCTCGCCACCCAGCTGGCGCAGCAGGTTGCGGGTAATGAAGAAACCGAGCAGGCCGACGGCCAGCAGGGTCACCAAGGCGATGCCGATGGAGAGGACGGTGGCCTGGCTCATGGTACGGCCGGCGACCTGCGCCTGCTCGCTGCCGAGCTTCTGGTTGTAACTGCGGTGCGCATCGAGGGCATCGCCGACATGGTCGATCACCTTGCGCTGCTCGCCGAGGATGCGTTTGACGTCCTCGTCCTGGCTCGCTCGCGACAGAGGCAACACCGTTGCCACCAGATCGTTCAGGGCCACGATGGCCTGGCGATCGTCCTGCAGCATGCGCCGATCGGCTTCGTCGGAGATCAGCGGCTCATAGTCCTTGAGCGCCTTTTCGGTCAGTTGCTGGGCCTCGGTCAGTTCCTTCTCGGCCTCGCGCGTGGCGACGTCGCCGTCCGCGGCCAGGTGGCGGTAGATGCCGGTGATGATGTCGGCCGAATGGGCATCGATGGCATCGATGCCCAGGATCGACGGTACGGTGTTGTCGTTGCCGTAATTGGCGCGGTCGTACACCTGGCTCAACTGCTGGTAGGCGATACCCGCGAGCAGGATGATGCCCAGCAGCGCGGAGAGCACCAGCAGGGACATGCGTTTGGTAACGGTCATGTATTCTTATTCCTTGTCGCTCAGGCCGGTACGGCGGCGTGGGCGGAGACGGTGGTGGACGAAGCCTCGCCGATCAACCCGGGCACGCTGAGGATCAGCGCCACGGCGCCGCTGCCGAGGATGGTGAAGCCGCCCAGGCTGCGGTTGTGGTCGAACAACGGACCGAGAGGCTTGATCACGGTCTGGAATTCACCGAGCAGCTGATCGACCACCAGACCGGCGCGCTGGCCGGCGTAGCGCACCACCACCACGTTCTGGCGCCGCGGCGGCGCTTCCTCGATGGCGAACAGCTGGCGCAGGCGCAGCACCGGCAGCACCTCGCCGCGCAGGTCGAGATAGTCGTTGCCGCTGGCCTGGACGCTGGCCGCCTCGGTCAATTCGATGCACTCCTCCACCGCTTCCAGGGGCACCACGTAGGCGGCCTTGCCAACGCCGATGAGGAAGCCGTCGATGATCGCCAGGGTCAGCGGCAGGCGGATCGTTACCGTGGTGCCCCGGCCCTCCTCGCTGGTGAGGTCGACGCTGCCGCGCAGGGCGGTGATGTTCTTTTTCACCACGTCCATGCCGACGCCGCGACCCGACAGGTTGCTGATCTGCTCGGCGGTGGAGAAACCCGGCTCGAAGATCAGGTTGAACACCTCCTTGTCGCCCAGCACCTGGCCTTCGCTGATCAGGCCGCGCTCGGTCGCCTTGCGCAGGATGCGCTCGCGCGACAGACCGCCACCGTCATCGGTGACTTCGATGACGATGCTGCTCGACTCGTGATAGGCGTTGAGGCCCACGGTGCCCTGGGCCGGCTTGCCGCGGGCCAGGCGCAATTCGGCGGATTCGATGCCATGGTCCATGGCGTTGCGAATCAGGTGGGTCAGCGGATCGCCGATCTTTTCCACCACGGTCTTGTCCAGCTCGGTATCGCCGCCGCTGATGCGCAGGGCGATGTCCTTGCCGATTTCCTTGGAGACGTCGCGCACCACGCGCTGGAAGCGGTTAAAGGTGGTGCCGATCTGCACCATGCGCAGGGTCAGGGCGGTATCCCGCACCTCCTCGACCAGGCGCGACAGCACCCCGGTGGATTCCACCAGGGTGGTCAGGCCGCTCTGCTGAGCGATCAGCTGGGTGCCGGCACCGGCGATGATGAGTTCGCCAATGAGGTCGATGAGCTGGTCGAGCTTGGTGGCGTCGATACGGATCAGTTGGCCTTCGCTGGCTGGCGCCCGCTGTTCCTTGATCTTGCGCTGCTTGTTCAGGGCCGCGTCCACCACCGGCGGATTGACCAGTTGGGCCTCGACCAAGACCTCGCCGATGGGCTTGCGCGGCACCGCCGGATCGGCCTGGCGGCGCAGCACCTCGTCCAGCTCGGTGGCGGTCAGGGTGCCGCAGCGCACCAGGATTTCGCCCAGGCGCAGGTCTTCCTCGGGCAGGTCGTCGATCAGTTGGCAATAGTCGCTGCTGCGGCTGTGCGGCGGCAGGATGCGGATCTGGCTGTCTTCGCGGACGAATTCGAAGGCCGCCTCGATGGTTTCCTTGTCGGCATCGCTGTCGAACGCGACCTCGAAGCCCAGGTAGCAGGTTTCCGGATCCATCTCGGCGACGGTCGGAATGGCATCGAACAGGGTAACGATGTTGACGATGCGGCCGAAGGTATTGAGGTAGCGCACGAAGGCCAGCGGATCCATGCCATTGCGCAGCATGTCCGGGCCGAAGCGCAGCGACAAATGCCAGTGGCCGGCGGCCACGCCATCCACCGGTGTCACCAGGGCGCGCGCCACGGCGGTCGGCTGGGCCGCCTGGGCGCTCGGCTGCAGATAATGCTCCAGGCGCTGCACCAGAGCGGCGCCCACGGCCTGGAAGTCGGCCTCCGGCTCGCTGCCGGACGACACCCGGGCAATCAGGCCATTGAGGTGATCGCAAACCTCCAGGAACAGTGCCGACAGCGTCTCGTCGAACGCCATTTCACCACTGCGGATGCGATCGAGCACGCTTTCGGCGACATGGGTGAAGGCCACCACATGGTCCAGGCCGAACAGCCCCGCCGAACCCTTGATGGTATGGGCGGCGCGAAAGATGGCGTTGATCAGCTCGGCGTCATCCGGCGCCTGCTCGATCTGCAGCAGGGCGGCCTCCATCTGCTGCAACAGCTCCTCGCTCTCGGCGATGAACGTCTTGAGGATCTCGTCCATGTTCATGCGGCAACACCTTCCGCGGTAGCCGCGGTAAAGAAGTCGGCGAGACCTGCCAGCTCCAGCAATTCGGTGACGGCGGGGCTGGGATCGACCAGCTCGAGACTACCCCCCAACCGTTGCGCCTCCCGGTGGGCCAGCAGCAGCAACTGCAGCCCGGCCGAATCGAATTCATCGACCTCGGCCAGCTCCAACGCCACGGTGCCCCCGGCGGCCAGGGGCTCCATCAGCAGCGGCTTGCTGTCCGCCGCGGTGTAGATGGTCAGCGGCCCGGAGAAGGGCAACCGGGTACGAATGACGTCGTTCATGGGTAGCCTCCGGGGCTATCAGGGCATGATCAGCTTGGAAACCGCTGCCAGCATCTGTGCGGGCTGGAACGGCTTGACCATCCAGGCCTTGGCCCCAGCGGCCTGACCGGCGGCCTTCTTGGCGGCATCGGATTCGGTGGTGAGCATGATCACCGGAGTGAACTTGTACGCGGGCAGCTTCTTGGCCGCGGTGACGAAGGTGATGCCGTCCATGTTGGGCATGTTCACGTCGCTGATGATCAGGTGCACCTTGCGACCGTCCAGCTTGGTCAGGGCATCGCGACCGTCACAGCCCTCGATGACGTCGTAGCCCGCGCTTTTCAGCGTCATGGACACCACCTGGCGGATGGAGATGGAGTCGTCGACGATCAGAATGGTCTTGTTGCTCATGGCAGCTTTCCTTAGAAGAAGGTGATATCGGATTCGGCAGCGGCGGCGGCCGGTCGCTTGCCGTGGTGCACGGCGACCTGCTCGGCCATGGTGTAGGTACGGGCCAGCTCGGCGAGCCAGCCCTTGGTGTCGAGGGGCGGCAGCGGCTGGCCGCTGGCGGCCAGGGCGCGACGCTCGATCACCAGGCGCTCGAGGCGGGCCTGGTCGTCGCGGATGTGGCCGAGCGATCCTGGAACTGCAGGGCGACCAGCACCTCGGCGATGGCGCCGCCCACGGCCGCGGCGTTGTCGGCCAGGGCATCGCTGCGCTCGACCACGTCGCGGGTGGTGCCGCCAAAGCTACCGATGACCTGTTCGATGGTCTCGCCGGACTGGTTAAGGGTGCCGGTGTCGCGCTCGGCGTGGAGTTGCGACAGCTCCAGGGTGCGGGCGATGGCGCCATTCACCGTTTCCACGGTTTCGCCGATCTTCTGCCCAGTGTCGCCGGACAACGTGGACAGCTTGCGGACCTCGTCGGCGACCACGGCGAAACCGCGCCCGGCTTCACCGGCACGCGCGGCTTCGATGGCGGCGTTGAGGGCCAGCAGGTTGGTCTGGCGGGCCACGTCGCCGACGTCCTTGGCCATGCTCTTGAGTTGCTCGGTCAGGCCGGCCAAGCCGTTGACCTCGGTGAGCAACGCCCCCTTGCTCGACAGCGCCTCACGCAGCGATTGCAGGATGCCGTCCAACTGGTTCTGGCTGCTGGCCATCAAGCTGACCAGGCGATCGCCACTGCCGTGATCGTTGCCAGCGACACTGTGGATACGGTCCGCCAGCTCGGCGAAGCGACTGGTCAGACTGACGATTTCCTGCTCGGTATGGACGCGCGCGGCTTCGATCTGCTCGGACCACACTGGCAGCACGGCTACACAGAGGGCTTCGAGAGCTTCGTCCCGGCCGCTGACCGGGCTCTGGTGGATGGCCTGACCGGCAGACTGCTCGACCTGCCGTGCCTGAGCGCGACGCAGCTGCCAGAAGCCCAGGCCCATGGCCAGGACCACCTGGGTGGCGCTCAGGGCCAGGGTGGTCGCAGTGACACCGCCCGCGTACAGGATCGCGCCGGTGCCGCAGGCACCCAGCAATGCAGGGGTGAAGGTAGAGTCGACGAGCGAAGGCGAGGAAGGGGCGTGTTCCACAGGAAGATACCGGTCTAGACGCCAGCGAAGGCGGGAAGGTGTGACCGGGTTATCAGCTCTGGAACGCTAAACTTTAGCCACGGACGGATAACTTATTGTAGTAGCTTAGTGCCACTACTAGTTTTTCCGCCAGCTTTTTTCAGAGTTCGTCGCGCCGTTTGGCCCGTGCTAGACGGCCTGCCATGGCTCCCGCCTCTTCCAGCACCTCTCGTACATAGCCCAGATGCAGGCTCGCTGCCTCGCGCGCGCGTTCGGCTTCACCCGCGACAATGGCTTGGTAGAGCGTCCGGTGCTGTTCCAGCAAGCGCTCGCGGGTTTCGCCACGCTGGGCCTGCATGCCGCCGATATTGGTCACCATGTGATGCCGCAGCAGTTCGAACAGGCTGCGAATGCTGTGCAGGTAGACGGCGTTGTGACTGGCCTCGGCGATGGCCAGGTGAAAAGCCGCATCGGCTTCACCCTCCTCTTCCCGAGCCAGGGTCTCGCGCCGCCGATAGCAATCTTCCAGTCGCTCCCAGGCCAGGGTCAGTCGCGCGAGATCAGGCTCGGTGGCCCGTTGCGCAGCGTAGTAGGCGCAGGCGCTTTCCAGGGTATGGCGAAATTCCAGCAGGTCGCGCCGGGTTTCCTCGCGGCTTTCCAACAGCGGCAGCAGCGGATCGGTGAAGGCACTGTTGAGCGCCTCGGTGACATAGGTACCGCCGCCCTGGCGGCTGAGCAGCAGTCCCCGCGCTACCAGTTTCTGGATGGCCTCACGCAGGGACGGTCGCGACACCCCGAAGCGCTCGGCCAGCACCCGCTCGGCTGGTAGGCGCTCGCCAGGTCGCAGGGAACCCTCGGCGATCAGCGCCTCGAGATTCTTGACGATGTCGTCCGACAGACGACGTTGCTTGACCGGTTCGAACCCCATGAAAAACCTCGAAAAATGCCGCGGACAGCAGCGGCCGTCCGCCGGGTGGAAGGGATGGGCCGACGAAAGTCGCACATCAAGGGGTTTGACAGAGGCAAAGACCCCGCTTAACGTGCGTGAAGTCGCACTTGTAAATTGGTCTTACCAATTTTTGCCACAGGTCGCGATCTTGTGCAACCCCGTCCTGCCGCCTCCCTACAAAAACAATCAAGGAGCACCCGATGGAAACCTGGCAACAGATCTATCTCCCCCTTGGCAGCCTGGGCCTTTCGGCCTTCGTCGCCGCCTTGCCCATTCTGTTCTTCTTCGTTGCCCTCGCCGGTCTGAGACTCAAGGGCCATGTCGCGGGCGCCCTGACCTTGGCGCTCGCCCTGGCCATCGCGCTGCTCGTCTACCGCATGCCGGTGGACAAGGCGCTGGCCTCGGCCGGCTACGGTTTCCTCTACGGCCTCTGGCCCATCGCCTGGATCATCGTCACGGCGGTGTTCCTCTACAAGCTGACGGTCAAGTGCGGCCAGTTCGACATCATCCGCAGCTCGGTGCTGTCCATTACCGACGACCAGCGCCTGCAGGTGCTGCTGATCGGCTTCTGCTTCGGCGCCTTCCTCGAAGGAGCCGCCGGCTTTGGCGCGCCCGTGGCCATTACCGCCGCGCTGCTGGTAGGCCTGGGCCACAACCCGCTGAAGGCGGCCGGTCTCTGCCTGATCGCCAACACCGCACCGGTGGCCTTTGGCGCCCTGGGCATCCCGACCATCGTCGCCGGTCAGGTGACCGGCATCGACGCCTTCAAGATCGGCGCCATGACCGGTCGCCAGCTGCCACTGTTGGCGTTGCTGATACCGCTGTGGCTGATGTTCATGATGGATGGCATGCGTGGCCTGCGGGAAACCTGGAAACCGGCGCTGATCTGCGGTGGCACCTTCGCGGTGGTCCAGTACCTGACCTCCAACTTCCTCGGCCCAGAACTGCCTGACATCACCTCGTCTCTGGCTGCCATGATCGCCCTCACCGGCTACCTCAAGCTGAGCCAACCGCAGCAGGCCACTGCCGGTGCCAACACCGTGGTGAGCGGCGGCGGCGCAGCTGCGCTAGGCGGTGGTGCAGGCTTCGGCCAAGGCGGTCGCCTGCCACCGGAGCATTCGCTGGGCACCGTGATCAAGGCCTGGTCACCCTTCCTGATCCTGACCGTGATCGTCACCCTCTGGACCACCAAGGCCTTCAAGGCACTGTTCGCCACCGGCGGCGCTCTCTATGCCCTGGTGATCAACGTCCCAGTGCCCTATCTGGACAAGCTGGTGATCAAGACACTGCCGATCGTGGCCACCCCGACGCCCATGCCGGCGGTCTACAAGCTCGACCTGCTGTCGGCCTCGGGCACGGCCATCCTGATTTCCGCCCTGATCTCCATGGCCATCTTCCGCATCAAGCCCTCGACCGCCCTGGGTGTGTTCAAGGAAACCCTGGTGGAACTGCGCAAGCCGATCCTGTCCATCGGGCTGGTGCTGGCCTTTGCCTTCGTCGTCAACTATTCGGGCATGTCCACCACCCTCGCCCTGTTGCTGGCCGGCACCGGCGCGCTGTTCCCCTTCTTCTCGCCGCTGTTGGGCTGGCTGGGGGTGTTCCTGACCGGCTCGGATACCTCCTCCAACGCCCTGTTCGGCTCGCTGCAGGCGACCACCGCGCACCAGATCGGCGTTTCCGACACCCTGCTGGTGGCCGCCAACAGCTCCGGCGGCGTGACCGGCAAGATGATCTCGCCGCAGTCCATCGCCGTGGCTTGCGCTGCCACCGGGATGGTGGGCAAGGAGTCCGACCTGTTCCGCTTCACCGTGCGCCACAGTATCGGCTTCGCCGTCCTGGTCGGCTTCATCACCCTGGCGCAGGCCTATGTGTTCACCGGGATGCTGGTGCACTGATAGCGCGTTTCCCGGCGGCGGCTCAGGCCATCGCCGGTCCTCTTATTACCGGGCTAACCCGGAGTGACGCCTGATGAACGATCTTTTCTACAACGCCGCCCCCAACGCCACCCGTACCGCGCCGCCCCTGACGCCGCCACGGACCTATCCGCAGCAGAAACCGACCCAGGTCTATCTGTTCGGCACCTGCGTGGTCGACCTCTTCTATCCCGAAGCCGGCCTGGACAGCATTCGCCTGCTGGAGCGCGAGGGTATCCGCGTGCATTTTCCCCAGGCGCAGAGTTGCTGCGGCCAGCCGGCCTACACCTCGGGCTATACCGAGGAAGCCCGTGCCGTAGCCCGCGCCCAGCTGGCGCTCTTCGCCGAACCCTGGCCCGTGGTGGTGCCCTCCGGCTCCTGCGCCGGCATGCTGCGCCATCACTATGCCGAGCTGTTCGCCGATGAGCCCGAGACCTTGCGCCAAGTACAGGATCTCGCTGAACTCACCTATGAACTGGCGGAATTCCTGCTCAACGTCTGCCAGGTCGACTACCAGGACCGCGGCGCCCCGACCAAGGTGGCCCTGCACACCTCCTGCAGCGCTCGGCGCGAGATGCAGACCCACCTGCACGGCCGCGCTCTGCTCAGCCAGTTGGCGGCCGTGGAGCGCGTCGACCATGATCACGAGAGCGAATGCTGCGGTTTTGGCGGCACCTTCTCGGTACGCATGCCGGACATCTCCGGTGCCATGGTGGCGGACAAGACCCGTGCCCTGCAGGACAGCGGTGCCGCCCAGGTGCTCACCGCCGACTGCGGTTGCCTGATGAACATCAACGGTGCCTTGGAAAAGCAACGCGCCGCCTTGCGTGGCGAACACCTGGCGAGCTTTCTCTGGCGCCGTATCGGAGGTGCAGCGTGAACGAGATGCTGAAGATTCCCCTTACCGACATCAGCGAGGCGCCGCCCTTCAAGACGCGTGCGCGTCAGGCCCTGGGCGACGACCAGCTCAGGCGCAACTTCCGCACGGCCATGGATTCGCTGATGACCAAGCGGCTGGCCAGCATGAGCGACGCCGACGAGCGCGAGCGCCTGCGCGAGTTGGGCAATCGCATCCGGGCCCGGGCGCTGTCCAAGCTGCCGGATCTGCTGGAGCGGCTGGAAGCCAATCTCAGACGCAATGGCGTCCAGGTGCACTGGGCCGAGACCACGGCCGAGGCCAACGCCATCGTCCAGGGGATCGCCGAGCGCCATGCGGCCAAACTGCTGATCAAGGGCAAGTCCATGGTCAGCGAAGAGATGGACATGAACCACGTCCTCGGCGCCCAGGGCATCGACTGCCTGGAGTCGGACATGGGCGAGTACATCATCCAGCTCGCCGGCGAGAAGCCGTCACACATCATCATGCCGGCCATCCACCTCAACCGGCAGCAGGTGGGCACCCTCTTCCACGAGCACCTGGCCGAGCCCTACACCACCGACGTCGATGAACTCATCCAGACCGGCCGGCGGGTGTTGCGGCAGAAATTCTTCGAGGCCAACATCGGCATCTCCGGGGTCAACTTCGCCGTGGCCGAGACCGGCACCCTGTTGCTGGTGGAAAACGAGGGCAACGGGCGAATGTCGACCACGGTGCCGCCCGTACATATCGCCGTGACCGGCATCGAGAAGGTGGTGGAAAACCTCAGAGACGTGGTGCCTCTGCTGTCGCTGCTGACCCGCTCGGCGCTGGGTCAGCCCATCACCACCTACGTCAACATGATCTCCGGGCCGCGCAAGGCCGAGGAATTGGACGGGCCGCGCGAGGTGCACCTGGTGCTGCTGGACAACGGCCGCAGCCAGGCCTTCGCCGACAGCGAATTGCGCCAGACCCTCAACTGCATCCGCTGCGGCGCCTGCATGAACCACTGCCCGGTCTATACCCGCATCGGCGGCCACGCCTATGGCGAGGTCTATCCCGGCCCCATCGGCGCCATCATCACCCCGCATCTGGTCGGCCTGGAACGGGCGCCCGATCATCCCAGCGCCTCGTCGTTGTGCGGCGCCTGTGGTGAAGTCTGCCCGGTGAAGATCCCGATTCCCGCCCTGCTGCGCCGACTGCGCGAGGAAAACGTCAAGGCGCCCGCGGCAGAGCCGCAGCTTCTGCGCGGCCAGGGCAGCAAGTTTTCCGCCCGGGAGCGCTGGACCTGGCATGCCTGGCAGAGCCTCTTCACCTCGCCGCTGCTCTATCGCGGCTTCAGCTACCTGGCCACCCGCTTCGGCCGCTTCACCCCGGGCCAACTCGGGCCCTGGACCGAGCACCACAGCGCGCCCAAGCCAGCGAAGCGCTCGCTCCACGAACTGGCCCGCGAACACCTGGAGAACCGCCCATGAGCGCCCGCGACAACATCCTCGCCAAGCTGCGTGGCAGTCTGCAGGGTACCCAGCCCCTGGCCGACAACTTCGACGAAGCCCTGGTGACCGAGCCCTGGCGCTACCCACCCACGGAGCGCGTCGCCCGTCTGCGAACCCTGATGGAAATGGTGCATACCGAGACGCACCTGACCACCACGGCGGACTGGCCGGCGCAGGTGGAGCGCGTCCTCGCCGAACGAGGTCTGGATCAGCTGTTGATCGCCCCAGGCACGCCGCATGGCGCGCGCCTGGTGGAGCGCTGGCAGGACCAAGGCCAGCCACGCTGGAAGGCCTATGACCGCCCCGTGGAAGAGTGGAAGGCCGAACTGTTCAACGACACCCCGGCGAGCCTCACCGGCACCCTCGGCGCCCTGGCCTCCACCGGCAGCCTGGTGCTCTGGCCGGATCGCCAGGAACCGCGGCTGATGAGTCTGGTGCCGCCGTTGCATATCGCCCTGCTCAGGGCCAGCACCGTGGTCGACAACTTCTATGAGTTGCAGCAACAACACCGCTGGCAGGATGGCATGCCGACCAATGCCCTCCTGATCTCCGGACCATCCAAGACCGCCGACATCGAGCAGGTGCTCGCCTATGGCGCCCATGGGCCCAAGGACCTGGTGGTGCTGATCGTCGAGGACGAGTGAGGGTTTTGCCCCTCACCCTAGCCCTCTCCCAAGGGAGAGGGAGCGGTCCAGCTCACCGCGTAGGCTGGGTTGAGCGCAGCGAAGCCCAACAGAGCCCAGCCTCGATGCATACCCTGTTGGGCTTCGACGATGAAGTTGTCTCAGCCCAACCTACAGTCCTCGCTGCAAAAGGAACACCGTAGGTTGGGTTGAGCGTTAGCAAAGCCCAACAGAGCCTAGCTTCGTGCGGGTCCTGTTGGGCTTCGACGATGGAGCCGTCTCAATCCAACCTACAAGCATTATGGCCAAAGAGTCATCGTAGGTTGGGTTGAGCGCAGCGAAGCCCAACGATCTCCCTCTCACTCCAGCTGACCAACCCGCTGCGGATCCGGCCAGAACAACGCCGCCTGCCCCAACCGCTGTCCGTCGACATCGAGCAGATTCCAGACCACGCCGGCATGGATCTGGAAGGCCTCACCGTCTCGATCGACCCGCCAGCCTTCATAGCCACTGGCATAACCCTGGCGCCCCACCGCCTCCATCAGGCGCTGACGCTCGTCCCGGTCCTTGGGCGAGGCGCTGAAGCGCGACGGCATGCCGAGAAACTCGGCGCGGGGATAGCCGAAGCAGCACAAGGCCTGGTAGTTGGCATAGCAGAACAGCGGATCCTGTTCGATGCCGTGGGCCAGCAGGGCATAGGGCGCCCTTTCGTGCAGCCACGTCAGAACGTCGGCCTGAGACAGGCCGGCAGGCCGCGGCAGCGGTTGGCCGAGCCAGTGGTGGTAGGAGGCGTCCAGCAGTGGAAGCAAACTGAGATCGGTAGCGGACAAACCGGTAGCTCCTTGGCGAGGGATCACCATTCAAGAGCAACCCGACGGGCTTGGGAAGCCCAGGGCCACCGCGGCAGGACGCCACGGCAGCCCGCAGGCGCGGTTTACTTCACCGCGGTCAGGTCGATGCGCACCACGCTTTCCGGCGCGGTGTTCATGTATTCCTTGTCGAAGGGCGTCTTCACCGTCGCATACAGCGTCTGGCCATCCGGACTCACCAGCAGGCTGTTGGGATTGGGCTTGAGGTCGTAGGCCTTCTTCTCGGCGTAGGTGGTGGCGTCCAAGATCAGCAGCCGACCGGTCTCGCGCTGAGTGATGTACAGCTCGTTACGCGTGGTATTGAGCTTGATGGCCAGGGCATCGCCCACCGGCAGACGCTTGATCACCTTGCCGCTGCGGATATCGAAGACCAGCACGGTCTTGGCTTCGGAATTGTCGGTAACGAACAACTGGTGGTTCGCGCGATCCTCGGCCAGATTCAGCAGCAGGTACTTGCCGCCATCGCCCGGGGTCCAGCGGTGCTCGATCTTGCGGGTACGCGGATTGATCACCAGCACTTCCCCGCTGCCATTGGCCGCATAGAGACGCCCGGTATCCTCGGAGTACAGCAGGCCGGTCACCCACTTGCCGGCATTGGGAATGCGCGCCTTGAGGGTCAGGGTCTTGGCGTCCACCACCCAGATCACGCCCGGATCGCCAACGCCGCCGACATACAGCAGACCGTCATGCAGGATGACCTGGCGCGGATTGACCGGATGGCCGTCGCGGCCCATCTCGTTGAATTTCAGGCGCTTCTCCACCTTGCCGGTGCGCAGGTCGATGCGGCTCAGACCACCATCCAAGGAGTTGGTGACGAACAGCGTCTCACCACTGGCGTCGGTGGTCAGGGCGAAATTCTTCAGATCGGTGTGGATCTGCCCGGTGATGGCCAGGGTCGCCGGGTCCAGCTGATAGATCACCCCGCCGGTGACGCCCTTGGTCAGTTGGGCGGTCGCAGCATAGACCGACTGCTTGGCCGGACTGTAGGCCAGTTCATAGACGCCGTAACCCAGCTCGATGCGCTTGAGTTCAGCGGGCGCCTGGGGCGGGGCCGGTTGCGCGGCCACGGGAGCCGGCGCGGGTGGCGGTGGCGTCGGTGCCTCCGGGCGATTGGAACAGGCGGCCACTGCCAGGGACAGTAGCGCCATGGCGCCCAGCGTCGAGACCTTGTTGAAAGACACCGCCATTTGCTTCTCCTAGGGACGAGGTACGAGAGATCAGGACAATCCTGAAATGATAAACGTTCGCACTATGCCCAAGGAGAACAGGTCAGACAAGGCCGAAAAATTTCAGCCTCTCACCTGATACGGGTCGTCATCCCCTGCCCCTCCGCTCTGGCCCAGGGTTTTCAGTCGTCCCTGACGATCCAGGCGAAAGCGCGAGAAATCCTCCGCTAGGTGCAGGTCGCCGCTATAGCAAGCCGCCGCCTCCTGGCGCAGCTCCTCGATGGAGGGCGAACGCCCCACAGCGGCCTGGTAGCGCGGACTGAAATGGGTGAGCAGCAAGGCGGGTAGCCCCTGCGCCTCGGCAAAGCGAGCGACCCCGGCCGCACTGCTGTGGCCCCAGCTCTGCCCGGTCTTGTCGATCTGCGCCTGGGCGTAGGTGGCTTCATGGACCAGCACCTGAGCGCCCCGGCAGGCCTCCGCCAGCAGCGCAGGATCGTCATTGTCCCCCGCCACCACCAGCCGCCGCTCCCCATGGGCCGCCTGCAGGAAGTCGGCGCTGCGCAGCAACCGGCCCTCGTGCGGCACATCCTCGCCTCCATGCAATCTTCCCCAGAGTGGGCCGCGCGGTACCTGGGCAGCCGCCAGGGCTGCCGGATCCAGCCGTTGCGGTCGGCGGGTCTCGCGGAAGCGAAAGGCGTGGCTGGGCACCCGATGGGAAAGCGCGAAGGCGTCGATATCCCAGGCGCCCACGGCAAGCCCGGTGAAACCTTCCAGGGCATGGAACTGCAACTCGAAGGGCAGGTGCAGCGCGGTCAGGGCCTGGGTAGCGGCCAGCCAGTCCTGTACCGCCTGGGGCGCGATCAGCACCAGCGGCTGGCTGCGTCCGGTCATGGCGGCGCTGGCCAGCAGCCCCGGCAGGCCATAGCAGTGGTCGCCGTGCACATGGGTGATGCAGATGGCGCGCAGGTCCGCCGCCGACAGCGGCGTGCGCAGCAGCTGGTGCTGGGTGGCCTCGCCACAATCGACGAGAAACCAGCCCTTGCCCTGGTCCTCGATCAGGGCAAGGGCCGAGACATTGCGCCGCCGGGTTGGCACCCCGGCCGAGGTGCCGAGAAACAAGAGGTCCATGGAGGCTCCAGGCAAAAGACCAGTCTAGCGTGGCTGCCCCGCTGTCGCCCGGGCAACAGCGGCCGGGCACTCCTGCTGCCGGCCAGGCAGGCCAGGCCCGGCAAACCCCGAGAACGCGGGCTTTTTCGCCCTGGCAACGCTCTTGCAAAGCCTCTGGCGTCGCCCCTACATCCGCCGAGGACCACCATGAATCTGCCCATTCGCCACCTGCCGCCTGCCCGCACGGAAAGCCCGGACTACGAACAACTGGCTGCGCGCTTCCGCCCGATCTTTACCCGCATCGCCGAGGGTGCCCTGGAGCGCGAACGCAACCGCAACCTGCCCTATGCCCCCATCGCCTGGCTCAAGGAGGCCGGCTTCGGTGCCGTGCGGGTGCCCGTGGCATTCGGTGGCGCCGGCGCCAGCCTGCCGCAGCTGGTCCAACTGCTGATCGAGCTGGCGGCTGCCGACAGCAATTTGCCCCAGGCCCTGCGCGGCCATTTCGCCTTTGTCGAGGATCGCCTCAACGCCCACGCCAGTGCCTCCCAGCAGATCTGGTTCGAGCGCTTCGTCGCCGGTGACCTGGTGGGCAATGCCTGGACCGAGATCGGCACGGTCAAGCTTGGCGAGGTCATCACCCGGGTCAGCCGTAAGGACGGCGAGTGGCGTCTCAACGGCACCAAGTACTACAGCACCGGCAGCCTGTTCGCCGACTGGATCGACGTCTACGCCCAGCGTGACGACACCGGCGGGGACGTCATCGCCGCCATTCGCACCGACCAACCAGGCGTGCGTCAGTCCGACGACTGGGACGGCTTCGGCCAGCGCACCACGGCCAGCGGCACCTCGGTGTTCGAAGATGTCGTCGTGGAACCCGACAACCTCATCGACTTCGCTACCCGCTTCAAGTACCAGACCGCCTTCTACCAGTTGGTGCTGCTGGCGGTGATCACCGGCAGCGGCCAGGCGGCCGTGCGCGAATTCGCCGGTGAAGTGCGCGGTCGTGCACGGGTATACAGCCACGGCAATGCCAGCGCGGCCAGTGCCGACCCCCAGGTACAGCAGGTGGTCGGCAAAGCCTCGGCCTTCGTCTATGCCGCCGAGGCGGCGACCCTGGCAGCCGCCGTTGCGGCCCAGGCCGCCTTCGAGGCCCGCTATGCCGGGGACCCTGCCGCCGAGCACGACGCCAACGTGGCGGCGGAACTGGAATCGGCCCAGGCGCAATCGGCGGTCGCCGAACTGGTGCTGCGCGCCACCAGCGATCTGTTCAATGCCCTGGGCGCCTCGGCCACCAGCACCCGCAAGGGACTCGATCGCCATTGGCGCAACACCCGCACGGCCGCCTCGCACAATCCACTGATCTACAAGGAGCGCATCGTCGGCGCCTGGGAGATCGAGGGCAGCGAACCGCCCTTCGTCTGGCAGATCGGCGGCGGCAGCAAGCAGGGCTGACGTCGAGTGACCACCTGAATGCACAACGGCAACCCCAAGGTTGCCGTTGTGCATTCAGCGCGCTAGATCAGTTCGACAGCTGGCGGGCGAACCGTCCCACGGCCCCGACCACCCGCTGGGCGCCGTCCTGGATCTCCACGATCACCTGCCCGGCCTGCCCGGCCAGTTCCAGGCCCTGCTCGGCCTGGCGCCGGCCATTCTCGATCACCGTCACCGCTTCGCCGGCCAGTTGCTGGTTCTGTTGCACCACCCCGACGATCTCCTCGGTCGCCTTGCTGGTGCGCGAGGCCAGTTGCCGGACCTCGTCGGCCACCACGGCGAAGCCGCGGCCCTGCTCGCCGGCCCGGGCCGCTTCGATGGCCGCGTTGAGTGCCAGCAGGTTGGTCTGCTCGGCGATGCCGCTGATGGTCTTGATAATGGTGCCGATCACCTGGGACTGATTGTCCAGCGCCTCGATGCCCTTCACCGCCTCCTGCATCTGGGTAGCCAGGGCACGCATGACGTCCACCGTCTGCTGCGCCACTGCCGCGCCTTTACGGGCGGTGTCATCGGTATGCCGGGAGGTCTCGAAGGCCACGCTGGCGGCTTCGGACACCGCTTGCTCCTGGTGAACCTGATCGGTGATCACGGTGGCGAACTTGACCACCTTGTACAGGCGATCATGGGCATCGATCACCGGGTTGTAGGAGGCTTCCAGCCAGACATCGCGACCGTGGGCATCCAGCCGCTTGAAGCGATCCACGACGAATTCGCCGCGACGCAGGCGCGCCCAGAACTGCCCATAGGCGTCGGAGTTGGCCTCGGCTGGCTCGCAGAACAGCCGGTGGTGCTTGCCCTTGATCTGCGCCAGGGAATAACCCATGGCCTGCAGGAATCGGTCATTGGCATCGAGCACCTCGCCGTCGAGGTTGAACTCGATGACCGCCGTGGAGCGACGCAGGGCCTTGAGCAGGCTTTCGTGCTCGCGCGAGGTCTCGATGGTTCGCGTCAGGTTGTTGCAGAACAGTCGGAAGCGCGTCACCTGGCCCTGGCTGTCATGGAAGGGGTGCAGGATGCCGCGCAACCAGGCTTCCTGACCGTCGCCACGCAAAAGATGCAGGGCACCGCTGTAGGGCTCACCGCGGCTCAGGGCCTGCTGCAGTCGGCGGCTGTATTCCTGGTTGCGGACGTGCGCCGGAATGAGGTCCGCCAGGGGGCGTCCCAGCAAATCCGCAGCGCGCACGCCCATCTCCTTTTCGAAGTTGGCGTTCACCGCGGAGATACACCCGCGGCCATCCAATTCCAAGCCCAGCATTTCCACGTCGAGCTCGGCCTTCAGCCGCTTGAAGGAGTCCACCTGCTCGCGGAGGCGCTGCAGTTCTTGTTTTAGGCCTTTGTTGAACATGACACGCCCCTGCTTGGGAGATTAAGTTACCGCTGTATCGACCGGGATTAGTCAGGCCTTTAATGCCGACAGCAGGACAATGACCAGACGTCCGGAATGAAAGATGGATGGCGGCGGGCCATTAACTAATAACAAAAAAATATTTCAACTCAGGGTTTGGCCGGCATTACGTTCTAACGCCTGTCTGCTCTCTCCACCGCAAGAGTCTTCCATGTCCGATTCCCTGCTGGACCCCGTCACTCCCCTGCTGGAGCGCTTCGCCGCCACCGCGGCGGAACGCGATCGTCAGGGCGGCACGCCCAAGGCCGAGCGCAATGCCCTGCGCCAGAGCGGCCTCCTGGCCCTGAGCATTCCCACGGAACTGGGCGGCCTCGGCGCCTCCTGGGATCGGACGCTGGAGGCGGTGCGGCGAATGGCCCGGGTCGACAGCTCCCTGGCCCACGTCTTCGGCTTCCATCACCTGCTGCTGGCCACCGCCCAGCTGTTCGGCCAGCCCGCGCAATGGCGACCCTGGCTGGAGGGCACCGCGCGCAATGGCCTGTTCTGGGGCAATGCCCTCAATCCCCTGGATCGCCGTACCCTCGCCCGCCGCAGCGGCGATGCCTGGCAAGTGGATGGCCAGAAGAGCTTTTGCAGTGGCGCCCTGGATTCGGATCTGTTGCTGCTTTCCGCGCTGGAAAACGATGACAGCGGACGCCTGCTGATCGCCGTGGTACCCACCGGCCGTGCCGGCATCCAGCTGTTCGACGACTGGGACAACAACGGCCAGCGCCAGACCGACAGCGGCAGCGCGCGCTTCGACGGGGTACGGGTCGAACAGCAGGAATGGCTGCTCGATCCCGGTCCGCTGAGCACCCCCTTCGCCTGCCTGCGCCCGCTGCTGGCCCAGCTGATCTTCGCCAACATCTTCCTCGGCCTGGCCGAGGGCGCCTTCGCCGAGGCGCGCCGCTACACCACCACCCAGGCGCGTCCCTGGTTCAAGTCACCCGCCGCCAGCGCCAGCGAAGACCCCTACATCCTGCGCCACTACGGAGAATTCTGGGTGGCCCTGGAGAGCAGCCGACTGCTGGTGGAGCGCGCCAACGGCGCCTTCGCCCAGGCCTGGCAGCAGGGCACGGCGCTGACCGCCGCGGCACGGGGCGAACTGGCCATCGCCATCGCCACGGCCAAGGTCGCCGCCAGTCGTCACGGCCTCGATATCGCCAGCCGCCTGTTCGAGGTCGGCGGGGCCCGCGCCACCGCCGGTGCCCTGCGCCTGGATCGCTACTGGCGCAACCTGCGCACCCAGACCCTGCACGATCCGGTCGATTACAAGCTGCACGAGCTGGGCGACTGGGCCCTCAACGACACCCTGCCCACCCCCAGTTTCTACTCCTGAGGAGCCCGCGATGACCCTGCTGACCCTGACGCGCACACCCGAGGTGCCCCGCTACCGGGCAACGGCCCAGGTGTTCGCCGATCCCAAGTCGCGCGACCTGCTCGCCCACCTGGAAAAGATCGCCCCGAGCGACGCCAGTGTGCTGGTGATCGGCGAAACCGGTACCGGCAAGGAACTGATCGCCCGGCATATCCATGCGCTGAGTCACCGCCATGCCGGCCCCTTCGTCGCCGTCAACTGCGGCGCCTTCGCCGAGAGCCTGGTCGAGGCGGAGTTGTTCGGTCATGAAAAGGGCGCCTTCACCGGCGCCCTGACCGCGCGCGCCGGCTGGTTCGAGGAGGCCAACGGCGGCACCCTGTTTCTCGACGAGATCGGCGACCTGCCGCTGTCGGTACAGGTGAAGCTGCTGCGCGTCCTGCAGGAGCGCGAGGTGGTGCGACTCGGCTCTCGCCGCAGCGTGCCGCTGAACGTGCGGATCATCGCCGCCACCAACGTCCCGCTGGAGCGGGCGGTGGCCGAAGGCACCTTTCGCGAAGACCTCTGGTACCGCCTCAATGTGGTCAGCCTGCCGCTGTTGCCGCTGCGCCAGCGCCAGGGCGATATCCTGCCGCTGGCCCGGCACTTCCTCCACGCCTATGCCCAGGCGCCGGTCGCCCTGACCCCGGCGGCGGAGCGACGTCTGCTGGAGCACCCCTGGCCGGGCAATATCCGCGAACTGGAAAACACCCTGCAGCACGTCCTGCTGCTCAAGCCCCAGGGCCTGCTGGATGCCGGTGACCTGTCGTTCGTCCAGCGTCCCAGCCTGGTCCCGGCGGCGCCGCGCCCGACCGAGGCGGCGCCGGTGGACAGCCTCCTGACCGACGCCTTCGCCCAGTTGTTCGAAGAGCAACCTGAGGCCCTGCACGAGCGCGTCGAAGATGCCCTGGTCCGCGCCGCTTATCGCTTCTGCCATCGCAACCAGGTCCATACCGCCCGCCTGCTGGGGCTGAGCCGCAACGTCACCCGTGCCCACCTGATACGTATCGGCGAACTGGTGGTCAATCACCGTCGGCCGCTCGCGCCCCGGCCGGAACGCGAGGTCCGCTTCTCCATCTGAAGGGTGGCCATACCCGGCGGGGTACCGACAGGCCATGGAGCGCCTTACACTGGGGTTTTGTTCCGCGAGGCCTCCGCATGACCGCCCGTACCCTGCTGCACCGCCATCCCGCCCGGCGTGACGACATCGGCGACCTCCAGACCCGGCGGCCGCTACCCGGCCCCGGCCTGCCCCATCTGGACCCCTTTCTCTTTCTCAACCACCACGGTCCCCAGGTCTATCCGCCGCACAATGCCGGTCTGCCCTTTGGTCCTCATCCCCATCGCGGCTTCGAGACGGTGACCTTCATCCTCTCCGGTTCGCTCGCCCACCGCGACAGCGGCGGCCATGAGAGCGTCATCGAAGCCGGGGGCATCCAATGGATGACCGCGGGCAGCGGCCTGGTGCATGCCGAGCTGTCGCCCGCCGCCTTCAAGCGCGACGGCGGCGACCTGGAGATCCTCCAGCTGTGGGTCAATCTCCCCGCCCGCCTCAAGTTCACCCCGCCGGCCTACCACGGCGTTTCCGCCGCGGACCTGCCCCTGATCGAGGCCGATAGCGGCCGGGTACGCCTGCACCTGGCATCGGGCAGTCATGAGGGTATCCAGGGTGCCGTGGCCACCCCGACCCCCATCACCCTGATGACCGTCGAGATCGCCCCGGGTGGCCGCGTCACCCTGCCTGCCCCGGCCGGCAACTCGGTGTTCTGCTATGGCGTGCGCGGCACCGTGCAGATCGCCGGCCAGGACGAAGCGCCGTGGCAGCTGTTCGAATTCGCCGATGACGGCGACCACCTCGACATCGGCAGTCGCGACGGCGCCGTGCTGCTCTATGGCCATGCGGCGCCCTTCGCCGAGCCCATCGTCGCCCACGGCCCCTTCGTGATGAACAGCGCCGGGGAGATCCGTCAGGCGATCCGCGACTACCAGGCCGGCCTGTTCGGTGACGTACCGGAGTGAGTCGCCCCGCCAGGACGCCGCGCCCAGGCTAGAATCCGGCTTTTGCCGGGAGCGCAGCGATGAGTGACGAAGTGCGGATCGAGGATCTGGTAGTGGGTGACGGCAAGGCGGTGGTCAAGGGTGCCCTGATCACCACCCACTACGAGGGCTGGCTGGACGACGGCACCCCGTTCGATTCGTCCCGTGCCAAAGGGCGGCCCTTCCAGTGCGTGATCGGCACCGGCCGGGTGATCAAGGGCTGGGACCAGGGGCTGATGGGCATGCGGGTGGGCGGCAAGCGGTGCCTGGAGGTACCGGCGGCGCTCGCCTATGGCGAACGTCAGGTCGGTGCTCTGATCAAGCCGCACTCCAACCTGAGGTTCGAAATCGAGTTGCTGGAAGTCTTGACGCGGGACGATTGATGCCTGACCGACTTCAGTTCGACGCCTTGGTATTCCGGCGTACCAGCTCGAGTTGGGCTTCGAGCACGCTCAGCCGGGCAAACTCTCGGGTGTAGATGACGAATTGCTCCTGAAAGCTCTGCCGGCTCCGGGCGAGATCCTGTCGATGACTGCGAATTTGCTCTTCGAGAGTCTGCAGCCGCTGCTGGGTGGTTTGCGTCATGGCACCTACTCCTTGTGCTTGTGGTGTCAAGCGGACTCTAACCGTGCCCTGACAAATCGAGCTAGAGCCGTTCGTCGTCCCTTAAACCACCGCTACAGAGCCGTTTCGTCTCGCTGATGCGCTTCCGTGCTGCGTGAAAGGCGCGTTTTTCCTTACCAATCGGTCAAGAAAAAAGGCGACGAACCTCAAGAGGTTCGTCGCCTTCAGGATAGGCTCAGCGAACGCTAGCGCGGTCCTACCGCCGTGCAACTGTTGCTGGCATCGACGTACTTCTTCAGGGTCGGCCACTGCGGCCGCTCCACGCCATTGACCGGCTCCACCGCCAGCGCGGCAGTTCCCCAGCCCGGACCCGCCGCCCAGTACGTCAGCGGCATGCAGTTCTGCTGCAGGTAGGCCAGCAGATTGTCGGTAGCCGTCAGCCAGCGGCTGTCGCCAGCCGGTACGCCGAACTCGGCGATCATGCCGCGCTTGCCATTGCGCTTGAGCCATTCGACGAAGGGCTTGACGCGATTGACCCCCACCTGCGGATCGAAGTTGTTCATGTTCTGCGCGGCGTAGGTGCCACTGCCGTCCTCATCGAGGTAGACGTTCGCCGCGTAGATGATGTTGTTGGCCGGATCCTTGAGATTGAGCAAGGCATTGCTCGCGCTCGGCCAGTTGGCCGCGCTACCCCAAGCATTGCCCTGGACGATCACCGGGTGGGTGCGGTCCATGGTACGCACCCCGTCGATGCCGGACTGCGCCGTCACCGGCCAGCTGCTGTCGGCGCCATTGGGCTTGCCCATGATGTCATAGCCATAGAGCGCGGCATGGTTGCCCCACTGGTAGGCCAGACGGTACATCAGATCCCAGTAGTTGAAGTTGGTGACGGTACCGGTGCCGATCAGGGTGCCCTTGTAGCGGCCGCCGTTGTCCAGCGCCAGGATCACCTTCATGTTGTACTTCTTGGCCAGCTCCAGCACCTGGGTGACCTGCTGGGTGTACGCCCCTTCCAGGCTCCCGAAGAAGCGCGTCTGCAGACGTTCCCAGATCACCGGGAAGCGGATCAGCCGTACGCCCTTGGCGCTCCACTGCTGGAAATGCGCCTCGCCCGGCATGATGTAGTTGACGTTGAGCACCCCTGGCAGGCTCTGGGGCGCGAAGGCGGCACCCGAGAAGTTCAGCCCCACCAGATTGAGCTTGGCGCTGTTGGCGGGTGTGCCGGTCGATCCCGTGGGTGTGGCCGTCGAACCGGTGGCGGGCGTGGTGGCACCCGAGGAGCCCGTGCTGCCGCTGCCGGTCGCAGGCTTCACCTCGGCCACTGGCGTCGTCACGGCCGGCGTCGCACTGCCCGAGTTGCTGCCCGAACTGGTGCTGCCGGTGCTGCCCGCACTGCCCGTGCTTCCCGTACCACCGGTCGAACCGGTCGTGGCACCCGGCACTGTCGCCGGCGTGCTAGAGGTGGTGGTACCGGTCTTCAGGGTCTTGGGATAGCCATAGGCATTGCCGTCGAGCTGCGGGCTCTCGATGAAGACGCTCATGTTGCTGCCGACGACCTGGGCATAGGTCACCTTGTAGCTCTTGCCATCGGCCGGCGTGATCTGCGCGCCTACCTTGAAGGCGCCCACATTGGCGGCCGAGGCCGGAATGGAGAAGCCGGCGGCCTTGCGATAGACGCCATGCAGCCAGTCTTCGTTGGTGAAATCGTTGATCGCGGTGGTCACCCCGGTCGTGGTCGAGCCGCCGGTGTTGCCAGTGCCCGCGGAGGCGCCGGTATCCGAGCTGCCACCGCTGCTCGAACCGGTATTGCCGCTGCTGGAACCACCGCTGCCGCCGGTGGCACCAGTGCCGCCACCCGTGGCCCCGGTGCCGCTGGCCGGGGTGCTGCCGGTACCGCTGGCGAAGGGACCGATGGCGGTGCAGCTGCTGTCATCGATGTACTTGCGCAGGGTCGGCCACTGCGGCCGGTCGACGCCATTGATCGGCTCCACCGACAGGAAATAGTTGCCCCAGCCCGGGCCGGCGGCCCAGTAGGTGGCGGGAATGCAGTTCTGCTTGAGATAGGCCAGCATCCGGTCCATCAACGGCAGCCAACGGGGATCGTTATCCGGCACGCCGAACTCACCGATCATGCCCTTCTTCCTGTTCTTCTTCAGCCACTCGACGAACGGCCGAACACGCTCCACGCCGTAATCCTGGCTCAGCTTGCCGACATCAATCCCGGTGTAGTTGCCGCCGGCGCTCTCGTCGAAATAGGAATGCGCCTGGAAGATCAGGTTATCGGACGGATCCTTGAGCGCCAGCAGGGAGTCGTTCCACAGCGGCCAGCGGGTCGCCTCCGACCAGCCATTGCCCTCGATCATGATGGGCTTGGTCTTGTCGACCGCGCGGACCCCGTTGATGCCGTACTGGGCGGCGATCGGCCACTGGGCCATGGAGTCGTGGGGCTCGTTCATGATGTCGTAGGCATAGAGCGAGGATTGGCTGCTCCAGCGCTGCGCGATCCGGGTCATGATCTCCTGATAGCGGTCGTAGGGAACCGCCGCGCTGCCGATCACCGATCCGCGATAGAAGGTGTAGTTGTGCAGATCGAGGATGATGCGCATGCCGTACTTCTGCGCATTGGCGAAGGTCTGGTCCACCAGCGCCGCATAGGTCGGGTCCAACGGACCGCCCAGCACGGGTTGCAGGCGCTCCCAGATGATCGGGAAGCGAATCAGCTTGATGCCCTTGCCGCTCCACTGCTTGAAGTAGGCTTCGACGGGAAAGATGTAGTGGGTACCGTTGACACCCGGTAGTACCTGTCCGGCGAAACCGGCACCGGACAGATTGAGGCCCACCAGATTGACCTGCTCGGCCTTGGCACCGGCAGCCAGGGTCAGGGCGGCAACGAAGGGCAGCACCCGGGCTGCCCTGCGGGAAAACTTCAGGAAAGATGGATTCATCATCACCAACTGCGCTAAATCGACAGCGCGCTCCCTGAACACTTGCCGATGTGAAGTGAGAGAAGAGTCGCGCGCAGGAAATTTGGCACGACGTTGCCTCCAGGCAGGTTGACCTATACAAGCCACATGCCAACTTCATCAGCAATTATCATGGCCACTATTTAGACATCACGTCCAGAATAATAAAAGCCTTTGTTTTTATTGAATTTTTTAAAATTTCCGCTCATCGACTCAGACGAGTGAATCCATTCACCTCCGTTTTCCCAGCATCACACTCCCGCCCGCCGTCAAATTTACTTCCGCCATATTGGAACAACCGCCAAAAAGTTCCCTAAGGTGCCAAAAAAAGTAAGTCACAAATTAATGCGAAGTTGATCACATAATGGTGCAAGAGGAACTGGCTACATCAACCCCGGGTCATGGCTATAACCGACTCAGGAGCGACCCATGACCGCCCTCACCCTTGCCACCTATAACGTCAATGGCATTCGCGCTCGGCTGCCCATGCTCCTGCAGTGGCTGGAGCGGGAGCAGCCCGACATCGTCTGCCTGCAGGAACTGAAGGCCAAGTCCGCCGACTTTCCCCAGGCGGAGCTGGAAGCGGCGGGCTACGGTGCGCTATGGGATGGACAGCCGTCCTGGAATGGGGTCGCTATCCTGGCGCGGGGCGACCAGCCCCTGGAGATTCGGCGCGGCCTGCCGGGACTGGCCGAAGATCCGCAACGCCGCTATCTGGAAGCGGCGGTCAAGGGCGTGGTCGTCGCCAGCCTCTATCTGCCCAACGGCAACCCCTGGCCTGGTCCTAAATTCGACTACAAACTGGCCTGGTTCGAGCGCTTCATCGACCACGCTCAGAGTCTGTTGGAGAGTGGTCATCCGGTAGTGCTGGCCGGGGACTACAACGTGGTGCCGACCGACCATGACATCTACGATCCGAAGTCCTGGCGCAAGGACGCCCTGCTGCAACCCGAGAGCCGTGACTGTTTCGAACGCCTATTGCGTCAAGGCTGGCTGGATGCCCTCCGGGCCTGCCATCCGGACGAGGCGATCTACACCTACTGGGACTATTTTCGCCAACGCTGGCAGCGCAACGCCGGCCTGCGCATCGATCATCTGTTGCTGAGTCCGGCACTGCAGGATTCCTTGCAGGAAGCGGGCGTGCATCGCTGGGTACGCGGCCTGGAAAAGACCAGCGACCACGCCCCCACCTGGATTCGCTTCAAGGCCCCTGCCTGAGCGCGCTCAGGCGTCGCGCAGCAGATCGTTGGCATTGAGCAGCGCGAAGAGGACTTCCGGACGCTGGTTAAGACCACGGCGCACCGCCGCCGGTATCGACTGATGGAGCTTGCGGCACAGTCCCGGTCGCGGCTGCAATTCGATCAGCATGCCACGGGCGCTGCGTACCTCTCCGGGTCCCGGCCCGATCTCCAGGCGGATGCCAAGCTGTTCCTGCAGGCGCTGCTGCAGTCGCTCCAGCTCAGCTACGCTGGCGATGTTTTCCAGCCGTTCCAGTAGCCGCTGCTCTTCCTGGCGATTGAGCAACAGCGCTCGGGCATCACCGGCGGGGTCCGCCAGAATGGCGTCACGCTCGCAGGTGCAGACACCAGGTGGACAGGGAGCACGCAGGGAAGCCATCTGACCTCGATTCCTCTTCTTCAGGGGCAACAGGAATAGGCCCGCGGCTCCACCCTAGCGATAGTGGCAGCGGTCACGCAATGCAGCCTTGTTGGAAGAGGCAATTGCCGGTCTTCAGCAGACCTTCAGGTCACTACCCGGACTCCCAGAGCTGCGATCAATTCATACCCGATCCGTATAGATAACCAAACGAGCTAAAGGCATAGCTAAAGCTTATTTTTTGGCATAACAACTACCACGTAGGATGATGCTTTGACTGCCTACGACCTCACCATGCCTACGCTCTCGTCCGATCTGCTGATCGTCCCTGCGGATCAGCAAAGTACCCTGACCATCCGCGCCAAGGCACTGGCCTTCGCCGATCCCCGCTCCCGACAGCTGCTCGAACAACTGGACGAGTGGGCACCCTTGCCAAGCCCTGTCGTACTGTCAGGCGAATGGGGAACCGGGCGCGAGCTACTGGCGCGTCGGCTGCACGAACGCAGCGGCCGAAGCGGCCTGTTCAGCAGCCTGAATTGCGCCTCGCTCAGTCGCCGACATGGCGCTGCCGAATTGTTTGGCTATGTCCCCCGGGCCTATGCCGGCACCTCTGGCAGCCGCCTGGGCTGGTTCGGCACCGCTCACGAGGGCAGCCTCTATCTCGACGAAATCGCCGACCTGCCTGGCGCGTTGCAGGAAGAGCTGGTGGAGGTCCTGCTGGACGGCAGCATCCTGCGCCTGGGCAGTAGCTTACGCACAGCCGTGGATGTCCGCCTGATCGCCGGTTCCAGCGTCGACCTGGCACAGGCGGTTCAGGCGGGTAACTTCTCTGCTCGCCTCTGGGCGCTGCTTGCGCCAGGTCTGGTGGCCGTCCCGCCGCTCCGTGAGCGCCCGGCCGACCTGCTACCGCTGGCCCGGTATTTCCTCCAGCAGCACGCGGACCGTCTCGACGGCAGGGCGCCAGAGCTGACGACCCAGGACCAGGCTGCATTGATCGCCTATCCCTGGCCGGGAAACATTCGCGAACTTGAACAGGTTCTCCATACCGCGCTGTTGACTGCCTCGACGTCAGGACTCCAGCTTGGCAAGCTGCTGCCACTGTCCCTGGTACCCCGCTGAACTCTGCCGACAGACGGCAGTCCTAGCCGCGTACCCTTGTTCGAGTCCCAGCATGACCACCCTGTCCATCCTGTCGATGCCCACTCCGCCATAGCCAGCGGCTGCCATCTTTCCCAGGAAAGATGACCGGAATCCTCGTTTTGTTGCCTCGCGCGGCAGACGTTGACTCGTGTGGGAAAAGCCCAGGGCTTTTCAGGAATCGACCGACAGGACGTACGTCTTCCGCTGAAGACGTTCAGGCATGCTTTCATGAATATTGTGATCACTGGCCGTTCCGGCCAAGTTTCGCGCGCCTTGCAGCGCGAGTTCGGTAGCACCCATCAATTGACCGTGCTGGGTCAGGCGGATCTCGATCTGGCCCGGACCGAGCAACTGCGCGCGGCCTTCGACCAGCTGGCACCCGACCTCATTCTCAACGCCGCCGCCTATACCGCGGTGGATCAGGCCGAAGAAGACGTCGAGCGTGCCGAGGCCATCAATGCCCGGGCGCCGCAGATCCTGGCCGAGCTGGCGCGCGAACGGGATATCCCTTTCGTGCACTACTCATCCGACTATGTCTTCGATGGCAGACGCCGCCAGCCTTACACCGAGAGCTGCATCCCAGCGCCTCTCAGTGTCTATGGCCGCTCCAAGCTGGCGGGCGAGCAAGGGGTGCTGGCGGCAGGGGGTCGCGCCCTGGTGTTGCGCACCTCCTGGGTCTACTCCCATGACGGCCAATGCTTCTTCAACACCATGCGCCAACTGCTGGCCGAGCGCGACGAATTGCATGTGGTGGAGGATCAGCTCGGCGCCCCCACCTGGGCCCCTACCATCGCCACGGCCACTCGCCAACTGGTCGAACGCCTGCTGACGCACGACGACGTCGGTGGCCTCTATCACCTGACCAATGCGGGTCAGACCTCCTGGTACGGCTTCGCCGCCGCCATTGCCGAACGCCTGGATCAACGCGGCGAGCTGCGCGCGCGTCTCTATCCCACCACGACCGAACATTACCCCACGCCGGCGACGCGACCGCTCTACTCCTGTCTCGACTGCAGCAAGGTCGAGGCGGTTTTGCCGAGCGCCCTGCCGGACTGGCAGGCCGACTTCGACCGCTGCTGGGCACGGTTAGAAAGCGATAGAACGCTGAATTGAGCGGGCCGGACCCCGGCGGCGCCTGTCCGCCGGGCCGCCTCGGTTTCAGCCGCAGGCGATGGCGTCCCCCTCAACGGCTTTCCCGTTCCCCACCCTGGTAGGTGGCTTCCGCTACGTCCTCGTTGGGCGCAGGATGGCCCGGCAGATTCGGTAGCGCCTTGGCCCTTTCCAGGTCGATGCCGGCGCCCTGGGCCACCTGGGTGCCATAGTCCGGGTCGCAATGCCAGAAGTGCCAGACCATCCGCAGCTGGATGTCTTCGGGACAGGCCTGCATGTCGGCAACCAGGTTGGCGATGAGATCGTCCCGTTCCCAATCTTCGAAGCTGCGATAGCGCGCGCCGGTCTGCTGGTAATCGGCAGCCGTCTTGCGAGATTGATAGCGCCCCAGATGGCCCTCGATCCACTGACGATACTCGTGCTGCGGCCGCGGCGCCTCGCGCAGGCCACCCTGGGAGCTGGGCTCGTAATTGACGTGGGGATTGCTCCCGCTGCGATCCACCTGCAGCGCCATCTGACCATCGCGCTGATTGGTGGCGTAGGGGCATTTGGGGGCATTGATCGGCAATTGCAGATAGTTGGCGCCGACCCGATAGCGCTGGGTATCGGAATAGGACAGGGTCCGCCCTTGCAGCATCTTGTCGTCGGAAAAGTCGATGCCTTCTACCAGCACGCCCGTGCCGAAGGCGGCCTGCTCGGTTTCGGCGAAGACGTTCGAGGGATTGCGATCCAGCACGAGCCGGCCCACCGGCAGCAGGGGAAATTGGTCCTCCGGCCAGCGCTTGGTGTCGTCCAGAGGATCGAAGGGCAATTCGTCGTGTGCCTCGTCCGTCATGATCTGCACGCACATCTCCCACTCGGGATAGTCACCCCGCTCGATGGCGTCGTAGAGATCGCGACTGGCATGGCCCACGTCGTATTTCTGGATCTCGGCTGCCTGCTCGCTGGTGAGATTCCTGATGCCCTGTCTGGGTTCGAAGGAAAACTTGCACAGCACCGCCACGCCCTGGTCGTTGACCAGCTTGTAGGTGTTCACGCTGGACCCCTGCATGTGCCGATAGTCCGCCGGGATGCCCCAGGGACTCTTCACCCAGGTCACCATGTGCAGGGCTTCCGGATGATGCTGGACGAAATCGTAGAAGCGCCAGGGCTCCTGGCGATTGGTGATGGGGTCGGGCTTGAAAGCATGGATCATGTCGGGAAACTTGATCGCGTCGCGAATGAAGAACACCTTCAGATTGTTGCCCACCAGATCCCAGTTGCCGTCCTCGGTATAGAACTTGATCGCGAAGCCCCGCGGATCGCGCGCGGTCTCCGGTGACTCCTTGGCACCGATGACGGTGGAAAATCTCAGGAAGACCGGCGTCTTCACCCCGGTCCTGGTCAGCACCTTGGCGCAGGTGTAGCGGCTGGCCGGCTCATCGCCGATGGTGCCGTAGGCTTCGAAGCAACCATGAGCAGCGGTCCCCCGGGCATGCACGACCCGCTCGGGCACCCGCTCCCGGTCGAAGTGAGTGATTTTCTCGATGAACTGATAGTTTTCCAGCGTGGCAGGGCCTCGCTCGCCCACGCTGCGCAGGCTCTGATTGTCCCGTACCGGATGACCCTGGCGGGTCGTGAGAGTGATCTTGTCGTCGCTCATGGTGGTCTCCAGGCTAGTCACGTCGAACACAGCAGTGACCGGACCCGTCCACAGCAGTTGTCCTCTGTCAGACGAGCTGTCCAGAGACGAAACGGCGCCACGGTCGCTTATGCTGACCACCCGAGGCTCTAGCCGATACCTCTCGTCCGTTCGGCGGAAATAATTGCTGATCGCGCTATCGATCCCATCCAGACTGTTCATCGTCAGTCGATAAGACTCATGGCGATACTCTCCAACAAGAACAGCAGCCGGAGCCTCCCATGGCAGAAGAATATGAAAGCGACCTGCAGCCCTTCTCGCAACCTGCGTGCGAATCCGACTTCAACGAGATGGCCGCGGCCGTTGCGACCGCCAGTTGCATGTGGGCGCTGACAACCTTGATCGCGGTGGTCGGGGGCTACCATGGTGGTGTGGTCACCAACACCATCAACCTGCTGGTAGTGGCCGCAGGCGCGCTGGGCTACCTTGGGCGACGCTGGCAACTGAGGCGCCGATATCGCTCTGGGCGCCGTACCAGAGCTTTTCCGCAGCGCTAATACTCTGCCTACTGGTTCTCAGCCAGAGCGGAACTGGCTATCATCAGAGCCCTGAAATCATGGCAGGGATGCTCATGTCTTATCTGGTCTTGACCCGTCGCACCGACGAAATCATCAATCTATCCCTGAAACCGGGAGCCGATGAAGAGCAGGTGCTGGATCTGCTGTTCAACGGCGGCATCAATATCCGCATTCTCAAGGTTCAGGGCGATCGCGTACAGGTAGGCATTCAGGCCCCTGCCGACATCAGCATCATGCGCCAGGAGTTGCTGCCCTTCTGACTCGGCCGGTAGCTGGCGTAGCTACCGCAACCAGGGCGAATGGCGATTGCGCACGTACTCGAAGCGCCCGTCCAGCCCACGCCATTCCACCCCCTGCCAGAGCTCCGGTGCCAGCGTGCCTTCCGCCTGCAGATCCGCCCGGTAATGCGCGAAGTACGGTTGGCCATCGCGCAGCACGATGACGTTGTGGCGTTCTTCGATCTGGGCGATCAGATCCAGTACCGCTTCGGCCGAGCGCCCGCCGCTCAGGCAATAGCAACTCCCATACTGGTGAAGCATGCTTTCGAAGCGGTAACGATAGAGGGTGCAGCGATCGGTTTCGAGGTGAACGCTCTGCCCCTTGGCATCCTGCAGGGCATGATGAACGCAGTGATCGCAGTCTTCGAACTCCTGACGCGACTCCACCCACTCACCGAGAAACTGCTTCTTCCACCGCCACACCAGCAGCCCACGATCTTCAGGCCGTGAATACACGCTGACCTTGTAGAACATCGCTCGACTCCTCTTTTATTGTTATGCGCCGAAGTCACCTTCCAAGGTCTGCCGTTTGCCGCTCGCCCCTTGGGATCGCACGCGCTGTGGCGTACGTTTTCAGCATCGCTCCATTTGCCTGGGGCGTCCAGCCATTCCCAGGCGCCGGCCACTACCGCTCGACGGCGCGCAGTTTCGTCGACGCCATTGCGCTTGACTGCCGAAAAAGTCGCGGCTTCGTCCAATTTCCATACAAGATGCAAGCGGCGGCACTTGCCGGATCAGCTGTTCCAGATCACGGCAAAACCCCACTCCAGAGCCGGATACAAGACAGGTACAGCTTTTCGTACCGCCTATCAGGCAACTCGATGTGGCCTGCTCAAGTTCTCTGCAGCGGACTAGTATTCAGCCAACATCGGCGCCTGGACCGATTCAAAGGCTCGCGTTAACAAGGACTTGGCAGGTCCTGACGTCATGCTGCCGACGCCAAACCGCGTTGCCGACGAGCAGTTGAAGAGGCGCTCCAGAGCGCTCGTCCTTTCGATAGTGATAAAGGCAAAGCTACTCGAAGAATCCCTTATCGACTCAAGGACTTTTTATGTCTGGTCTGGATAGCGACTTCAACGAAGCGCTTCATTACGCCATCAGAAACTGCCCTGCCCGTACGCCTGAGCAACGGGCCGCCATCGACCATGCCGAGAAGGTCATCCGCCAGGGGCCAGCCGCGCTCTCTCCGCTGGAGCGCAAGACCCTGGTCTTGGAACTGGGCTTCTGGCTGGACCGTTACCAGCGCCTGCAGGAATTCTCCGGCCAACGCCTGGTTGGTGCAGCGGCGGAGCCAAGCTGCTGCCTTGCGAACCAGGTCAGGGGCAAGGCTAGCTAGCCAAACGTCAGGCAATAAAAAACCCCGAGGTGCCTGGCACGCTCGGGGCTTCTGGATATGGCGGAGAGATAGGGATTTGAACCCTAGGAGCCATTGCTGACTCAACGGATTTCGAATCCGTCCCGTTCGACCACTCCGGCATCTCTCCAACGCGGCGCATGATACCAGCCATGGGGGCAAAAGCGAACAAGCAATTGCAAAAAAAGCTCTGGTATCAGCGGCTTGCGTTTAGAGTGGGACGCCCAGGCGCTGGGCGACCTCTTCGTAGGCCTCGATCACGCCGCCCAGACCCTGGCGGAAGCGATCCTTGTCCATCTTCTTGCGGGTTTCCTTGTCCCAGAGACGGCTGCCGTCCGGGCTGAATTCGTCGCCCAGCACGACCTTGCCGTGGAACAGGCCGAATTCGAGCTTGAAGTCCACCAGCAGCAGGCCGGCGTCGTCGAACAGCTGCTTGAGGATGTCGTTGATGCGGAAGGTCAGCGCCTTCATCTCGGCCAGTTGGTCGAGGGTGGCCCAGCCGAAGGCCTGGACATGGCTTTCGTTGACCATGGGGTCGTGCAGCGCATCGTTCTTCAGGAAGAGTTCGAAGGTCGGCGGCGTCAGCTCCAGGCCCTCTTCCACGCCCAGACGGCGCACCAGGCTGCCAGCAGCGAAGTTGCGCACCACGCACTCCACCGGAATCATCTCGAGCTTCTTGACCAAGCACTCGTTGTCGCCCAGCAGTTGTTCGAACTGGGTGGGGATACCGGCGGCTTCCAGCTTCTGCATGACGAAGGCGTTGAACTTGTTGTTCACCATGCCCTTGCGCTCGAGTTGCTCGATGCGCTCGCCATCGAAGGCAGAGGTATCGTTGCGGAACAACAGGACCAGGCGATCGGGATCGTCGGTGGTGAATACCGACTTGGCCTTGCCACGGTAGAGTTCTGCGCGTTTTTCCATCTTGGACTCCGGTTCGAATGGCTTGCAGGCTGTGGACGAACGCAGGTGAGACGAGCGGTTCGGGACGAGTACAGCCGGGAAGCGCAGTTTACATAGGATCGTGGGTATTTTGGCCGTGCAGCAGCGCCTGGCCGCGAAAGAAAACCGGGTCAGCGCCTCAGGCGATGGCCTGCCACTCCAGTCCCTGCTGCTGATCGGCGATCTGCAGCCAGTCCGCGTCGCAGCCGAGCACGTTGGTAAAGCAGGCGCGGGCAAGCCAGGGGTTGTTGTTCTTTTCGCTCAGGTGGGCGAGCACCAGATGCTGCAGGCCCGGACAGGCCAGCTCCATCACCAGCTCGGCCGATTGCCGGTTGTTGAGGTGGCCACGCACCCCGCCGACCCGTGCCTTGAGGTGATAGGGATAGGGGCCCGCGGCGAGCATGTTGCTGTCGTGGTTGGCTTCGATCACCAGGGCATCAAGGTCCCGGTAATGCGCCAGCACCCCGGGGGTGGCCTCGCCGAGATCGGTGAGCACGCCCAGACGCTTGCGGCCATCGTCGAAGACGAACTGGGTCGGCTCGAGGGCGTCATGGGACACTTGCACCACGGTCACTTCCAGCGCGTCCAGCACCAGCCGTTCGCCGTCCACCAGCAGGCCCTGGGCGGCCACCGGCTTGCGCAGGCCACGACCGGTACCGGCGCTGTAATAGACCGGCACCCCGTGCTTGCGCGCCAGGAGCTCGACGCCCTGCACGTGATCGGAGTGTTCGTGGGTGACCAGGACGGCGTCCAGCTGGGCAGGTACCACGCCCAGCCGGGCCAGACGACGTTCGGCTTCCCGCAGGGAGAAGCCGCAGTCGATCAGCACATAGCTGTTATGGCTGTGCACCAGGGTCGAGTTGCCCCGACTGCCGCTGCCCAGGATTGCGAAGCGCATACTGCATGCTCGTCTGAAGCTTTTTCAGCACGCCTTCGGCGATGTCCTGGGGTGCTGCGGTGTTGATGGTCTTGTCCAGGGTGACCTGGACGGTGTTGCCCACCGAGGTGAGGCGCACCTGGAAGCGCCGTGCGCGGGCGTCTTCCTCTTCCTTGGTCTCGCCCTTGCCGAACATGCGGCCGAAGAAGCCCGGCTTGCGCTCTTCGGGCTTCTGCGCGCCTTCGGCGATGTTCACGTAGTAGACGCCCAGGCTGCGATCCATGTCGTCGACGCGGATGTCGGCGCCTTCGATGGCGCGACCCACGCTGGACCAGGCGCGATTCAAATCGCTTTCCAGCACCAGCATGGGCACGCCGCTGCCGTCGACCTCGTAGGTCACGCGCTCGGGGGTGTCGTAGCCACCGGCGGCCAGCAGCGAGACCGAGCCACTGCCCTGCTCGCTACGGTCCAGGCCGGCCAGCACCTGATTCAGCAGGGCGTCATCGAGCGCCGAGCTGTTCTGGCTGCTGGACCAGGACGGCTCGCTGGAGCTGCCCTGGCTGCGGGTCTGGGTCTGGAGGAAGATCTCGCTGCTGCCCGATTGCACGCCCGGCTCGATGCGCAGGCGGGTGCGCAGCTCGGTGCCCGGCTGCAGGCGGCCATTGGTGCTCAGGCTGCGGGCCAGGGGCGTCGACAGCTCGGTCGGCGACTGCCAGGCGGTGATGATCTCACCGGTCTGCGGACGCTCTTCGGCGATGCGGAAGCCATTGTCGGTCAGGTACTGACGGGCCACCGGCCAGACGTTGGCCGGGACCTTCTGGGCGGCCAGCCAGCGGGCGTTGCCGCTGCGCTGCACGCTGAACTGCTCGTTGCCACTGCCCTGGACGGCCAGCGCCTGGGGTTTCGGCACTTCGAAGCCATAGGAGCGATTCTGGGTGTCGGCCACGTTGGCCGGGATCGGCAGCAGCGGATCCATAGGTTTGGCCTGGACATCGGTCGGCACCTGCATGGGGCCGGTTTCGCGGGATTCGAGATAGTCATTGCCGCGATCGCGGAAATAACCGTGCTCGCCCCACACCCAGCTGCAGCCACTGGCGGTGGCCACGGCCAGCCCCAGGGTGGTCAAACCCAGAACACGTTTCATCGACTGTTTCCTGATCACGCCAGCACTCCCGCCTGACGCAGGGCCTGACGTACCACTTCATGGCAGCGCGAGCTCAGCCAGGTCAGCGGCAGGCGGATACCGGCGTCGATCATGCCCATTTCGTGGAGGGCCCACTTCACCGGGATCGGATTCGATTCGATGAACAGATTCTTGTGCAGCGGCATCAGCTTTTCGTTGAGCGCGCGTGCGGTGTCGGCGTCGCCCCGCATGGCGGCGGCGCAGAGTTCGCTCATCGCCCTGGGCGCCACGTTGGCAGTCACCGAGATGTTGCCCTTGCCGCCCAGCAGCATGAGCTCCGCAGCGGTGGCGTCATCGCCCGAGTAGACCAGGAAGTCCTTGCTGACACGGGAGAGGATGTCGCGTGCGCGGGCCAGGTCGCCGGTGGCTTCCTTGATACCGATGATGTTCGGCACCTTGGCCAGGCGCTCGACGGTCTCGGCCAGCATGTCGCAGGCGGTACGGCCCGGCACGTTGTAGAGGATCTGCGGGATGGCGACGGTTTCGGCGATCATGCGGAAGTGCTGATACAGCCCTTCCTGGGTCGGCTTGTTGTAGTAGGGCACGACCAGCAGACAGGCATCGGCGCCCGCGTCCTTGGCGGCGCGGGTCAGGTCGATGGCCTCACGGGTGGAATTGCCACCGGTGCCGGCAATGACCGGGATGCGGCCCTTGACCTGCTCGACCACATGACGGATCACGGCCACGTGCTCGTCGACGTCGACCGTGGCGGATTCACCCGAGGTGCCCACCGCGACGATGGCGTCGGTGCCTTCGGCGAGATGGAAGTCCACCAGCTTGGTCAGGTTGTCCCAGTCGATACGCCCCTGGGCGTCCATAGGGGTGACCAGCGCCACCATGCTCCCCGCAATCATGCAACCGCTCCTGCCGGAAAAAGAGAGCGGTAATGGTACTGACGCCTCTGCGCCAGCACAAGCAACGTGCCCCCAACGGGCATTCCCCCCGCGGGCGCTTTTCGCTACCCTTTCGCCTTTGCCAGTCTGTATCTCCCCCTGCCAGGAACCCTAATGTCCGCTACCCCCCCGATTCGCGAACAATTTCTCGTCATCAGTGCGCTGGGCGCCAATCCCATGGAACTGACCAACGTGCTCTACCGCAGCTGCATGGACAACCGGTGCGCGGTGGTCAGCAGCCGGCTGAGCCGCCACGGGGAATACAGCGCGTTGATCCTGCAGGTCTCGGGCAACTGGGACGGTCTGGCGCGCCTCGAAGGGGGCCTCGCCGGCCTTGGCAAGCGTCACGGCTTCACCGTCGGCGTCACCCGCAGCGCCGCCCTGGAGAATCGCCCCCAGGCCCTGCCGTACGTCGTCTATGTCAGCGCCGCCTATCGTCCGGACATCCTCAACGAACTCTGCCAGTTCTTCGCTGACCACAAGATCGAGGTGGAGAACCTGGTCTGCGATTCCTACCAGGCGCCCCAGACCGGCGGCACCATGCTCAACGCCACCATCACCGTGACCCTGCCGGCTGGCACCCAGATCAGTTGGCTGCGCGACCAGTTCCTGGATTTCGCCGACGCCCTCAATCTCGATGCCCTGATCGAGCCCTGGCGCCCGCAGAGCAACTGACAGGACCCGCAAGGAGCTGCCCATGAGCGTGACCCTCGACCAACCGCTTCCGGATTTCCAGGCCCAGGCCACCAGCGGCCTCGAGGTCTCGCCCGCCAGCCTGCACGGTCGCCAGGCGGTGCTGTACTTCTATCCCAAGGACAACACCCCCGGCTGCACCACCCAGGGCCAGGGCTTTCGTGATCTGCACGAGCAGTTCCAGGCGGCCGACACCCTGATCATGGGCGTCAGCCGTGACAGCCTGCGCACCCACGAAAATTTCCGCACCAAGCAGGGCTTTCCCTTCGAGCTGATCAGCGACAAGGACGAGACCCTCTGCCAGCTGTTCGACGTGATGCGGCAAAAGAAGCTCTATGGCAAGGATTACATCGGCGTGGATCGCAGCACCTTCCTCATCGACCGGGAAGGTGTGGTGCGCCAGATCTGGCGCGGCGTGAAGGTGCCCGGGCACGTCGCCGAGGTGCTGGCCGCCGCCCAGGCGCTGAACGGAGCCTGATCAGGCCTTGCGCAGCCAGTAGCGGAAGGTCTCCCCTGCCACCTCTTCACCCACCAGAGCGTGTCCCGACAGCTTGGCGAAGGTGCGGAAGTCGCGTTGCGAGCCGGCATCGGTGGCCGTAACGGCGAGGACCTCGCCGGTTGCCAGACGGTTGAGTTCCAGCTTGGCTTTGAGCAACGGCATGGGACAGCTCAGGCCGGTGGCGTCCAGCTGGGCGGTCACCGCGCCGGTGTAGGGTTGGCTCAGGTCGGCCATGGGATTCTCCATTGTGGGGTACGCCAGTGTCAGGGTCGCTAGGCACCTAGACGGCGGGCCGCTAAAGTAGCCCTTTTGCGGCCACGAGTCATGCCATGAAAGTCCTGCGCCCTGCCCTGCTGTCCCTGGCGCTGCTCGCCGCGCCCTTCCTGGCGCAGGGGGCGAACGATCTGCCGTCGCTGGGCGATGCCAGCTCTTCGATCGTCTCGCCCGAGCAGGAGTTTCAGATGGGCCGCGCCTGGCTGAGCATGTTGCGCGGCCAGGTCCCGGCCATCAACGATCCGCAGCTCAAGCAATTCGTCGAACAGACCGTCTACAAGCTGGCCGAGACCAGCGACCTGCAGGACCACCGCCTGGTCTTCATCCTGATCAAGGATCCGGAGATCAACGCCTTCGCCGCGCCCGGCGGGGTGATCGGGGTCAATGGCGGGCTGTTCCTGAAGTCGGAGACCGAAGCCGAGTACGCGGCGGTCATGGCCCATGAGCTGGGTCACCTCATCCAGCGCCACTTCGCCCGCGGGGTGGAAAACCAGCAGCGCATGCAGTTGCCGCTGATGGCCGCGCTGCTCGCCGGTATCGTAGCTGCGGCCGCGGGCGGTGGCGATGCAGGAATCGCCGCCATTGCCTCGACCCAGGCGGCGGCCATCCAGAGCCAGTTGCGCTTTTCCCGGCTCAATGAGCAGGAGGCCGACCGGGTCGGCATCGTCAATCTGGAGCGCGCCGGCTACGATCCGCGCGCGATGCCAGAGATGTTCGGCCGTCTCGCCCGCCAGTATCGCTATGACCGCACCCCGCCGGAATTCCTGCTGACCCACCCGGTCACCGACAGCCGGATCGCCGATACCCAGGCGCGTGCCGAGCGTTTTCCCAAGGGCGGCGTCGAGGACAGCAAGCGCTTCCAACTCATGAAGGTGCGTGCTCAGATGTATTTCGAGGAAACCGCCGGCCTGCTGGTGAAGCGCTATAGGGCCCAGCTGCAGGAAAAACCGGACAACGACGCTGTACGCTACGGCCTGGCCATGGGACTGACCAAGCAGGGTCAGCTCAACGAAGCGCGCGACACCCTGGCGCCGCTGCTGCGCAAGGCGCCGGACGATATCAGCTACAACCTTGCCCAGGTCGATCTGGACATCACCGCCAATCGCCTGCCCGACGCCCAGAAACGGGTGCAGCGGCTGCTGGAGCTCTATCCGGACGATCTGGCCGTGAGTCTGGCCCAGGTGGACATGCTCGGCCGCACCAAGCAGGCCAAGGCCGCCAGCCAACTGCTCGACAAGCTGCTCAAGCAGCGGCCGATCGATCCGGATCTGTGGAACCAGGCGGCGGACGTCCGCGGCCAGGCCGGTGATCTGGTCGGGGTGCACCAGGCGCGGGCCGAATACTTCGCCCTGACCGGCGACTACAACCAGGCCATCCAGCAACTGGGCTTCGCCAAGCAACGCGCGGCCAGCAACTATCAGCTGGCCGCGCGGATCGACGCCCGTCAGCAGGAGATGATCGCCCAGCGCAAGCTGAGCGAAGAGATCCTGCGCTAGCGTCCCAGGCAGCGCCTATTAGGCGTTGCCCTTGATCCTTAGCTGCAGCGCCTGGGTGAAGTCGAGCATGCGCTTGAGCGGCTTGACCGCCCGGGGGATGAGGGCTGGATCGACCAGCACCTCGCCGGAGCCGTCGAGCAGGCAGTTGAGGGTGCGCTCCAGGGTATTCATCGCCATCCAAGGGCAGTGGGCACAGCTGCGGCAGGCGGCGCCGTTGCCGGCGGTGGGCGCCTCGATGAAGGTCTTGTCCGGACAGGCCTGCTGCATCTTGTAGAAGATGCCGCGATCGGTGGCGACGATGAACTGGCGATTGGGCAGCGTCTGGGCGGCCTTGATCATCTGGCTGGTGGAACCGACATGGTCAGCCAGTTCGATCACCGCCTCGGGCGATTCCGGATGCACCAGAATGGCGGCCTCCGGGTAGAGCCGCTTGAGGTCTTCCAGCTGGCTGGCCTTGAACTCCTCGTGGACGATGCAGGAGCCTTCCCACAACAGCATGTCGGCACCGGTCTCGCGCTGGATGTAGCGACCCAGGTGACGATCGGGCGCCCAGAGGATGGTCTCGTCGTTGTCCATCAAGTGCTCGACGATATCCAGCGCGCAGCCGGACGTCACTACCCAGTCCGCGCGCGCCTTCACGGCGGCGGAGGTGTTGGCATAGACGACCACGGTGCGCTCGGGGTGCTGGTCGCAGAAGGCGGAGAATTCGTCCACCGGGCAGCCCAGGTCCAGGGAGCAGGTGGCTTCCAGGGTCGGCATCAGCACCCGCTTTTCCGGGTTGAGGATCTTGGCCGTCTCGCCCATGAACTTGACCCCGGCCACCACCACGGTGGACGCCGGATGGCGATTGCCGAAGCGGGCCATCTCCAGGGAATCGGCGACGCAACCGCCGGTCTCCTCGGCCAGGGCCTGGATCAGCGGATCGGTGTAGTAGTGGGCCAGCAGTACCGCGTTCTGCGCCTTGAGCTCGCGGGCGATGGCGGTCTTGTAGGCCGCGATCTCGTCCGGACCGAGCGCCTTGGGCTGCTTGGCGGCCAGATGGGCCTGGACCAGGAGACGTTCGGAAATCTGCACCATGGCGGGTACCTGAAAACGGGGGTCGTCAAGGCCGCGCATCATAGCAGCATCCTCGCCGACTCCCTATGGTCGCCCGCGGCTCCTCCGTGATGAGTGGCCATGTGCCGCTAATGTCTGGCAACACTTGGCTTTTCACTTCTCCAGCGGCCGGGGGTCCGACACAGGAACGCCCGGCGAGCGTCTCGCCGGCCCCTGCTGCTGGAGACCTATCGTGCCGCCCCGTTCGACCTCGCGCTCCCGGACCCCCGATCACGCTCTCGCCACCCTCCTCGATGAGCTACGCGCCCTGCACGGCGCTCTGCAACAGGCCAGCGCGGACCCACGGCTGGATCGGCAGGCGCTCAATCCCGCCTACCGGGCCAGCGCGCAGAACCTGCTCGCCTATCTGGCGTTGCGCGACGGCGATCTGCATGACCTGCAGCTGCAACTCTCCGCCCTGGGGCTGTCGTCCTTGGGGCGCTCCGAAGCTGCCGTGCTGCCGACCGTGGCGACCCTCATCAACACCCTGGAGCGCCTGCTCGGTGGCCGCCCGGCGGCGCGGCCGACAGCCAGGGCGGCCAATCCCCTGGCCGACCATGCGCGGGCACTGTTCGGCACGCCCGCCTCCGCGCGGGAGGTCCGCATCATGGTCACCTTGCCAAGCGAGGCCGCCGAGGATTACTCGCTGGTACGCGACCTGCTGGCGGGGCATATGGATTGCGCGCGCATCAACTGCGCCCACGACGAACCGGCCAGCTGGACGCGCATGATCGAACACGTGCGACGGGCCAGCGCGGAGCTGGACCAGCCCTGCAAGGTATTCATGGACCTGCCGGGCCCCAAGCTGCGCACCGGGCCCATCGCCACGGGCGTGGCGGTAAGGAAGGTGAAGCCCGAGCGCGACGCCCAGGGTCGCGTCCGCCAGCCGGCGCGGATCTGGCTGACCGGCCGCCGCCGGCCGCGACCGGCGCCCTCCCCCGCGGCGGCCAGTATTCAGGTAGGCGAGCGCTGGCTGAGCGGCTTGCAGCCAGGTGACCGGATCCAGCTGACGGACACGCGTCGGGCGCAGCGTCGCTGGACGATCGTCGAGGTCACGGACCGCGGCTGCTGGGCGGAGGCGGCCAAGACCACCTATCTCGCACCTGGGCTGCACCTGAGCGTCGAGCGCTACGGACGCAAGCGGCACAGCCGCATCGGTGACTTCGCTCCGCAGCCAGGCGCTCTGCGGTTGGCCGAGGATGACCTGCTGATCCTGACCGCCGACCAGACGCCCGGCCAGTCCGCCAGCCATGACAGCGGCGGTCGCCTGCTGACACCGGCCACCCTCGGCTGCACCCTGCCCCAGGTATTCGCCGACGTGCGCGGCGGCGAGCCGGTCTGGTTCGACGACGGCAAGATCGGCGGGGTGATCGAGCGCGCCGATCAAGACGCACTGCACGTCCGCATCACCCATGCGCCCGGCGGCGCCAAGCTCAAGGGCGACAAGGGCATCAACTTTCCCCAGAGCACCCTGCGGCTGGCAGCGCTGGGCGACCAGGACCTCGCCGCCCTCGCCTTTGCCGCCGAGCATGCCGACGGCATCGAGATGTCCTTCGTCAACAGCGCGGACGACGTCCGCGCCTTGCTCGTGGAATTGGAACGCCTGCAGGCCGACCACTTGGCCGTGGTATTGAAGATTGAGACCCGGCGTGGCTTCGACAACCTTCCCGCGCTGTTGCTGGCGGGAATGCAGCGCGGCGGATTCGGCGTCATGATCGCCCGTGGCGATCTGGCGGTGGAAGGCGGCTTCGAGCGTCTGGCGGCCCTGCAGGAAGACATCCTCTGCCTGTGCGAAGCGGCCCATGTGCCGGTGATCTGGGCGACCCAGGTCCTGGAAAACCTGGCCAAGAAGGGCTCACCTTCCCGCGCCGAGATCACCGATGCCGCCACCGGGGTCCGCGCCGAATGCGTGATGCTGAACAAGGGCCCGCACATCCTCAAGGCGGTCGCCACCCTGGATGAGCTGCTGGTGCGGATGCAGGGCTACAACAGCAAGAAGCGCCAGATGCTGCGCAAGCTGGAACTGGCCTCGCCCTGGGCGGACTGATCCGCCCAGGGCCGGTTAGGCCTAGAGGACCTGCAGGCGACCCGCTTCCAGACGGACACGAGCCCCATAGGGCCAGGCCTGGTTTTCCGGGCCGTGGCCGCTGGGCAAGCCGCGGTAGAGGGCGATGCCGCGCGGGGCCAGCCATTCGGCAAAGATCTCTTCCAGCGACTGCTCGACGTTGCGCGGTGGACAATCGGTGAAGGTGCCCAGGCAGACGGCGCCGATGCGATGTTCGGTCAGGTTGCCCAGCAGCTGGCAGAGGCTGCGCTCCAGCCGGTAGTAGGGCTCGCCGACGTCTTCCAGCATGAGGATGGCGCCATCATGGGGACGCAGCGCTGCCGCCGTGCCGACCACGCTGGCCAGGGTGGTGAGGTTACCCCCGATCAGCTCGCCGGCAGGCACCTGGGCCGGACCGGCCAGGCGCTCCAGTTGCCAGCCCGGACGGGCACCGGCGCACAGCTCCAGCACCGACTCCAGGGAGCGGATACGGGCGGCCTGGGCTTCAGGATCCTCGTCACGACGCCCCCAGTCCAGCGCGCCGGGACCGTGGATTGCGGTGAGGCCACGGCGGTGAAAGGCTTCCAGCAGTACGGTCAGATCGGAGTAGCCGATCAGGGGCCGCCCCTTGCTGCTGGACAGCCGCGACCAGTCCAGCCAGGGCAGCAGCTGGGCGGAGCCATAGCCGCCGCGCAGGCACCAGACTGCATCCACGTCTGCCTGGCTGAACGCCCAATGCAGATCCGCTGCCCGCTCCTCGGCGGTTCCGGCGAGATAGCGATGGCGCTTAAGCGCCTGCTCCCCCAGCACCGCTTCGATACCGGTGGCCTGCAACTGCTCGACCGCTGCCGTGACCAGCTCTTCCTTGACCGCACCTGCCGGACTGACCAGCGCCACACGCCGCACGGGACTCATTCCAGCACCTCCACTGGCATGCCGGCCTCGATGACGCCACGGCCCAGGGGGATGACGTTCATGCCGAACAACATGCGGTTGTCATTGAAGCGGTATTCGCGCAGCGCGGTCAGCGGTTGCCGATCCGGATCCTTCTCGCCGGTCACCGGATCCTGGGTGATGACGATGCAGCGCGCGCAGGGACAGGCCACGGCGAAGTCCACCGTCCCGATGCGCAGTCGCTTCCAGCCATCCTCGGCATAGGCCGGCGTCCCTTCCACCACCAGATTCGGCCGGAAGCGCAGCATTTCCAGCGGTTTGCCGACGCGCGCCACCAGATCGGCCAGAGAGGCCTCGCTGGTCAGCAGCAGGGGAAAGCCATCGGCGAAGTGGACCTTCTGCCCGGGCTCGGCAAAATCAGTGTTGATCTGGCGAGCATGGCTTTCGGCAATGTGCACCAGGCGGCAAGGACGCCCGAGGAAGTCGCTCAGCCAGGCATCGGCTTCGGCAGCCACCGGCGCCTGCAGGGTATCGCGCCAGATGGTCACGCCGAGTTGCTCGTCTGCCGCGCCCGGCACCGCCACCTCGATCGGCGTCCGTCCCGGTGCGCTCAGGCGCAGGCGGTCAGCGGCCAGCCAGCGCGCCTCGATCTGATTCATCTGCGCCAGTTGGCGCAGGGTCAGGAAGCGGCCGGTGTCGGCATCTACCACCATCCAGCGGCGATCACCCACCAGGCCCAAGGCGTCCACCTCGGCCTGCGCCAGGGATTCCACGGCCGTCGACTTGACGGGATAACGATAGAGGGCACTGAGGTGCGACATGGGCGCGGCTTCCTGGCGGCGGACAAAGGCCGCCAGTGTAAGGGAGGCGCCGGAGCGGCGAAACCGCGGGAACTACTCCTCGGCCAGCGCCAGGCGCCGGCGCACTTCCTCGACCAGTTGATCGGGCTGGAACTTGGAGAGGAAGGCGTTGCAGCCCACCTTTTTCACCATGGCTTCGTTGAAGCTGCCGGACAGCGAGGTGTGCAACACCACATAGAGGTCGGCGAGGCGCGGATCCTGGCGGATCTCGGTGGTCAGGCGGTAGCCGTCCATTTCCGGCATCTCGGCATCGGTCAGTACCATCAGCAGCTTCTCGGTCAGCACCACGCCCTCGTCAGCCCAGGCCTTGAGCTTACGCAGGGCCTGCAGGCCGTCGGTGGCGACGTGGAATTTCAGATCCAGCTGCACCAGGGTGTCGCGCAACTGGCCAATGGCGGTGCTGGAGTCGTCGACCAGCAGCACCTCGCGGCCGCGGGCCTTGGCCAGCAGCGGATCGGCCAGGCGCTCCTGGGAGACCTTGACGTTGTAGGGGGCGATCTCCGCCAGCACCTTTTCCACGTCGATCACCTCCACCAGGCGGTCTTCGATGCGGGTGATGGCGGTCAGGTAGTGCTGGCGTCCGGCGCCGCCGGGCGGGGCCTGGATGCTGTCCCAGTTGAGGTTGATGATGCGATCGACGCTACCGACCAGGAAGGCCTGCACCGAGCGGTTGTACTCGGTGACGATGATGGTGCTGTTCTCGTCGGGGGTGATGGGTCGCATGCCGATGGCGGCGGCCAGGTCGATCACCGGCAGGGTCTGGCCACGCAGGTGGACCACGCCGCAGATCATCGGATGGCGCTTGGGCATCTGGGTCAGGCGCGGCAGCTTGAGGACTTCCTGCACCTTGAACACGTTGATGGCGAACATCTGCCGGCTGGACAGCTGGAACATGAGAATTTCCAGACGGTTCTCGCCAACCAGCTGAGTGCGTTGATCGACGGTGTCGAGAATGCCGGCCATGGAAAGTCCACTCCAAAGATAAGTCAGGTCACAGGCTATCGGCGGCTGACGCCAGTTCTTGAGTCCCGGAAATAGGAAAGCCGCCCGAGGGCGGCTTCCAGAACGGACGCGCGGATCAGGCGCGCGGCAGGGTCACGCCGCGCTGGCCCTGGTACTTGCCGCCGCGATCCTTGTAGGAGACCTCGCAGGCCTCGTCGGATTGCAGGAACAGCATCTGGGCCACGCCCTCGTTGGCGTAGATCTTGGCCGGCAGGGTCGTGGTGTTGGAAAACTCCAGGGTGACGTGGCCTTCCCACTCGGGCTCCAGCGGCGTGACGTTGACGATGATGCCGCAGCGGGCGTAGGTGCTCTTGCCCAGGCAGATGGTCAGGACGTCGCGCGGAATGCGGAAGTATTCCACGGTGCGCGCCAGGGCGAAGGAGTTCGGCGGGATGATGCAGACGTTGCTGACCACATCGACGAAGCTCTTGTCATCGAAGTTCTTCGGGTCCACCACCGCGGAATGGATGTTGGTGAAGACCTTGAATTCGTTGGCGCAGCGCACATCGTAGCCGTAGCTGGACACCCCGTAGGAGATCACCCGGCTGTCGTCCGCGCCGCGCATCTGGCGCTCGACGAAGGGCTCGATCATGCCGTGCTCCTGGGCCATGCGGCGAATCCACTTATCCGATTTGATGCTCATGGCAGGTCTGGCTCCGGGGCGAAAAAATTGACCGCGCATTCTAGTGGATAGCCGCGCGGTCTCAAAGGCGAACGGACGAAATCAGTCGTCGCTCACGGTGATGGTCGGCATGCCGCCGCCAGCCTGGCCGCCCTGGGCGATGCGGGCACCGACCTTGCGCGCCAGTTCTTGGTAGATCAGCGCGATCTGGCTGTCCGGATCGGCGATGGCGGTGGGCCGTCCGGCGTCGGCCTGCTCGCGGATGGCCATGGCCAGCGGCAGCGAGGCCAAGAGGTCCACGCCGTACTGCTCGGCCAGCCGGCCGCCGCCGCCTTCGCCGAACAGGTGCTCGGCATGGCCGCAGTTGGAGCAGATGTGCACCGCCATGTTTTCCACCACCCCGAGCACCGGGATGTTGACCTTCTGGAACATCTCCACGCCCTTCTTGGCATCCAGCAGGGCCAGGTCCTGGGGCGTGGTGACGATCACCGCACCGGCCACCGGCACCTTCTGCGCCAGGGTCAGCTGGATGTCGCCGGTGCCCGGCGGCATGTCGATCACCAGGTAGTCCAGGTCATTCCAGGCGGTTTGCGTGATCAGCTGGATCAGGGCGCCGGAGACCATGGGGCCGCGCCAGGCCACCGGGGTCTTGTCGTTGGTCAGGAAGGCCATGGACATGACCTCGACGCCATGGGCCTGCAGCGGGATGAACCACTTCTCGTCACGCACCTCGGGACGGGTGCCCTCGGCGAAGCCGAACATGATGCCCTGGCTGGGGCCATAGATGTCGGCGTCCAGCACGCCGACCCGGGCGCCTTCGCGGGCCAGCGCCAGCGCCAGGTTGGCAGCCGTGGTGGACTTGCCCACTCCGCCCTTGCCCGAGGCCACGGCGATGATGTTCTTGACGTTGCCCATGGCCTCCAACTGCGGCTGCGCCGCGTGGGGCGCGATGGTGCAGTCGATCTGGATCTCGGCGGTCTCGACCCCGGGGACGTTCTCCAGCGCAGTCTTGAGCACCTGGGCCAGGCCACCCTTGAACAGTCCGGCGGCATAGCCCAGCTCGAAGCGGGCGCGCACCCGGCCACCGTCCAGCGCGAGGTCGCGCAGGGCGCCGGCGCTGAGCAGGTCCTGTTCGAGATAGGGATCGTGATACTGGCGCAGCGCGGCCTCGATGGCCTCGCGAGTCGGAGCGGTCATGCAGACTCCCGGAAACAGCGGATAGGAAAGAGAAGCTGCGGCCTATGCTACCCACTGTCCTTGCTAAAGCCTATCCACGCGGCGCTACACTCCCGGCTTTCCCCTCGCCCGTGGAGCCCTGCGTGAACGCCTCTTCCTTGCACATCAGTTCCACCTTCGACAGCGGCGCCGTCGAGGTGCTGTCCCTGGCCGATCACGCGGATATCCGCCTGCGCATTCGCCCGGACACCGCCTCGCCCTTCACCCAGTGGTTCCATTTCCGTCTCGAAGGCGCCCGCGGCCTACCCTGCCAGCTGAGCTTCGACAACGCCGGCGCGTGCGCCTACCCAGAGGGTTGGCGCGACTATGGCGTGGTCGCCAGCTATTGCGGGCAGGAGTGGTTCCGCATTCCCACCCGCTACGACGGCAAGACCCTGAGCTGGACCGTCACCCCGGAACACGACAGCCTGTTCTTCGCCTATTTCGAGCCCTATCCGGAGAGCCGTCACCTGGCCTTCGTTGGTGAGGCGCAACGCCACCCCGCCGTCCGTCTGGAAACCGTCGGCCGTTCGCTGCTGGGACGTTCGCTGGACCTGCTGCGCATCGGTACGCCGGGCGCTGGCAAGAAGAACATCTGGATCATCGCCCGCCAGCACCCCGGCGAGCCCATGGCCGAGTGGTTCGTGGAAGGCCTGCTGCGTAGGCTGCTCGGCCTGGGCGAACACCAGGGCGATCCGGTGGGCGCCAAGCTGCTGGAGCGGGCCGTGCTGCACGTGGTGCCCAACATGAATCCCGACGGCTCGGCGCTGGGCAATCTGCGCACCAACGCCGCCGGCGCCAACCTCAACCGCGAATGGCTGGAGCCGGACGAAGGACGCAGTCCCGAGGTGCTGGCGGTACGCCGCGCCATCGCCGCGAGCGGCTGCGACCTGTTTCTCGACATCCACGGCGACGAGGCCCTGCCCTATGTCTTCGTCGACGGCTGCAATGGCCTGCCCAACTTCGGTGAGCGCGAAGAGGCCGAGCAACAGGCCTTCCTGCAGCGCTTCCAACGTGCGAGCCCGGATTTCCAGACCCGGTACGGCTATCCCCGTGGTCACTTCGGCAGCGAAACCCTGAAACTCGCCACCAAGTATGTCGGCCATACCCATGGCTGCCTGGCCCTGACCCTGGAGCTGCCGTTCAAGGACAACGCCAATGACCCCCGCCCGGATGTGGGCTGGAACGGTGCCCGCAGCGCCGCCTTGGGCGCGGCCATGGTCAATGCCCTGTACTGGCAGCTGGCCGATCTCTAAATGCTCGAAGTCTGCTGCGCGTCGGCCAGACGGCGTTGGAAACTGCCTCAGAATGCTCATTTACCCGTTGTAAACTGCGCCTCTTCGGCAATTTCCGCCTTGCCTGGCGCTAGCTCGCAGGACTTCGCGCTTTTCAACGCCCATCCCCACGGATGAAACCGACCGGCCATTTCGCTATGATGGTCGGTCAACTTATCAGCGCCGCGATCCAGCCAAGACCATGACCGAGCCCCGCAAGATTCTCGTCACCAGCGCCCTGCCCTACGCCAACGGCTCCATCCACCTCGGCCACATGGTCGAGTACATCCAGACCGACATCTGGGCCCGCTTCCAGCGGCTGCGCGGCAACCAGTGCATCTATGTCTGCGCCGACGACGCCCACGGCTCGGCCATCATGCTGCGCGCCGAGCGCGAGGCGATCACGCCCGAGCAGTTGATCGACAACGTCAAGCGCGAGCACAGCGCCGACTTCGCCGACTTCGGCGTGGCCTTCGACAACTTCCACTCCACCCATGCGGAAGAGAATCGCGAGCTGTCGCGCGCCATCTACCTGAAGCTGCGGGAGAACGGCCACATCGCCACCCGTCCGGTCACCCAGTACTTCGACCCGGACAAGCAGATGTTCCTGGCCGACCGCTTCATCAAGGGCACCTGCCCCAAATGCGGCAGCGCCGACCAGTACGGCGACAACTGCGAGAAGTGCGGCGCCACCTATGCGCCCACCGAGCTGAAGGACCCCAAGTCGGCCATCTCCGGCGCGACCCCGGTGCTGCGCGAATCCGAGCACTTCTTCTTCAAGCTTCCCGACTTCGCCGAGATGCTCAAGGGCTGGACCCGCAGCGGCGCCCTGCAGGAATCGGTGGCCAACAAGATCGCCGAATGGCTGGACGCCGGCCTGCAGGAATGGGACATTTCCCGTGACGCGCCCTACTTCGGCTTCGAGATCCCCGACGCCCCGGGCAAGTACTTCTATGTCTGGCTGGACGCGCCCATCGGCTACATGGCCAGCTTCAAGAATCTCTGCGACCGTCGCGACGACCTGGATTTCGACGCCTACTGGGCCAAGGACAGCACGGCCGAGCTGTACCACTTCATCGGCAAGGACATCGTCAACTTCCATGCGCTGTTCTGGCCGGCCATGCTCGAAGGCGCCGGCTACCGCAAGCCCACGGCGCTGAACGTCCACGGCTTCCTCACCGTCGACGGCCAGAAGATGTCCAAGTCCCGCGGCACCTTCATCAAGGCGCGCACCTACCTGGATCACCTGAATCCCGAATACCTGCGCTACTACTTCGCCGCCAAGCTCTCGCGCCACGTCGAGGACATCGACCTGAACCTTGAGGACTTCGTGCAGAAGGTCAATTCCGACCTGGTGGGCAAGGTGGTCAACATCGCCAGCCGCTGCGCCGGCTTCATCCACAAGGGCAACGCCGGCCTGCTGGTGGATGCCCAGGCCGCACCCGAACTGGAAGCCGCCTTCCGCGCCGCCACGCCGAGCATCGCCGAGGCCTACGAGACCCGTGACTTCGGCCGTGCCATGCGCGAGATCATGGCCCTGGCCGACCGCGCCAACGCCTGGATCGCCGACAAGGCGCCCTGGGGCCTGGCCAAGCAGGACGGCAAGGCCGACGAAGTCCAGGCCATCTGCGCCCAGGGCATCGAGCTGTTCCGCCAGCTGGCGATCCTGCTCAAGCCGGTATTGCCCAACCTGACCGCCGCCGCCGAGGCCTTCCTCAACGTCGCCCCCCTGACCTGGGCCGACCTGGACACCCGCCTGGCCAATCATCAGCTCAACGCCTTCCAGCCCCTGCTCACCCGCATCGAACCCGCCAAGGTGCAGACCATGATCGACGCTTCCAAGGAAGACCTGGCCGCCCAGGCCGCGCCCGAGCCCGCCGGCAACGGCGAACTGACCAAGGCCCCGCTGGCCGAGACCATCGACTTCGATACCTTTTCCAAGGTCGACCTGCGCATCGCCCTGATCGAAAAGGCCGAATTCGTCGAGGGCGCCGACAAGCTCCTGCGCCTGACCCTGGACATCGGCGACGCCAAGCGCAACGTCTTCTCCGGCATCAAGAGCGCCTACCCGGAGCCGAGTCAACTCGAAGGCCGCCTAACCCTGTACGTCGCCAACCTAGCGCCGCGCAAGATGAAGTTCGGCGTCTCCGAAGGCATGGTCCTGGCCGCCGGCCCCGGCGGCAGCGAGATCCACCTGCTCAGTCCCGACAGCGGCGCCAAGCCCGGCCAGCGGGTAATGTGATAGCGACGGCGCCTCAGGGCGCCGTCCTTTCAAGTGCAAGCCATGAACGCCCAAGCCCAGCTCATCACCGCCATCGACGCCCTGCTGCCACAGACCCAGTGCGGCAAGTGCGGCCATCCCGGTTGCCAGCCCTATGCGGCGGGCATCGCCGCGGGCGAAGCGCACAACAAGTGCCCGCCCGGGGGCGCGACCACCATCCGCGAACTCTCAACCCTGCTCCAGCGCCCGGCGCTGCCCCTGGACTCGCCCTATCCGGTGACGCCCAGCCAGCGCGCGGTGATCCGCGAGGCCGAGTGCATCGGCTGCACCAAGTGCATCCAGGTCTGCCCTACCGACGCCATCCTCGGCGCGGCCAAGCTGATGCACACGGTGATCGAGAGCGAATGCAGCGGCTGCGAACTCTGTCTGGCCCCCTGCCCCGTGGACTGCATCGATCTGGTGGCTGCACCCGCGCCGGTCGATCGCGTCGAAGAGCGCCAGCGCGCGCAGTACTATCGGCGCCGCTTCGATGCCCGCCAGGCGCGCCTGCAGCGGGACCGCGAGCGACTGGACGCCGAGCGCCAGCGCCGTCAGGTGCCACCTGCGACCGCCACGGTTGCAGAGCACCCCACCACGGCGGAATCCTCGCTCAAGCCGCTGAAGATCGCTGCTGCCATGGCACGTGTCGCCCTGCAGAAGGCCGAACGGCAACTGGCCCAATACGGCACGCCCGCACTGGAAACCCAGGTGCAGCAGTTGCGTGAAGCCGCCCAGCAGGCCCAGGCGGCCCTCGACCAGGCGCAGCAAGCGCCCGCCACTGCCAGCGCACCTGCCCTGGCGACGCCAGCCGCCGATCCCGCCGCCCTCAAGCAGGCGCGGATCGCTGCCACCCTGGCGCGTGCCCAGCTGACCAAGGCCGAGCGGGCCTTTGGTACCGAGCCAACACCCGAGCAGAACGCGCAACTGGAAACCTTGCGCAGCGCCGCTCAGCAGGCGGCTCACCGCCTCGCGGCCCTGGAAGATCGAGTCGCCCGATGAACGCCGCCAAACGCCTGGAAATCTTTCGTCGCCTGCACGAAGACAATCCCGCCCCCAAGACGGAGTTGGCCTATGCCTCGCCGTTCGAGCTGCTCATCGCGGTGATCCTCTCCGCCCAGGCCACCGACGTCAGCGTCAACAAGGCCACTGCCCGCCTCTATCCGGCGGCCAACACGCCCCAGGCCATCCTGGATCTCGGGGTACAGGGTCTTTCGGAGTACATCAAGACCATAGGGCTCTACAACAGCAAGGCCAAGAACGTCATCGAGACCTGCCGGCTGCTGCTGGAACGCCATGGCGGCGAGGTACCCCAGACCCGCGAAGAACTGGAGGCCCTGCCCGGCGTGGGCCGCAAGACCGCCAACGTGGTGCTCAACACCGCCTTCCGCCAGCTCGCCATGGCGGTGGACACCCATATCTTCCGGGTCAGCAACAGAACCAATCTGGCCCCCGGCAAGAACGTGGTGGAGGTCGAGCTCAAGCTGCTCAAGGTGGTGCCGAAGGCCTACCTGCTGGATGCCCACCACTGGCTGATCCTACATGGTCGCTATGTCTGCCAGGCGCGCAAGCCCCGCTGCGGCAGCTGCCGCATCGAAGATCTCTGCGAATACAAGGCAAAAACCTCTGACGATTGAAAAAGGGCGTATCAAAGCCCTTCGGCGATTGAAAAAATCTTTTTTACCGGCCCCTGCTTTGTCGTTATAAGGTGCGCGAAAAGGTCCCGCCGCCCTGTCATGAGTGCGTGTGACCCTGTCCAGCCTTGCAGGAGTTACCAATGGCCGAAGACAAAAGCGATATCGATGTAGACGACGATTTCGAGACCGATAACGAGGCGCCCGAAACCGTCGATCCCGTCGAGCCCATCGTCAGCAAGACCAACCTGACCAAGCGGCGCCTGATCGACAACATGCTCGAAGAGCGCCGCCTGAAGCGGCAGCTCTCCGAGTACGACTTCGATCTGTAAGAGCCTGTTCAAAGTCTAGCGAGCTAGAGCCAAACAAGGCCTAGGCGGCCCCGCGAAAATAGCTGAGGAAGCGGATCGGACCCGCGCTCGGGTTTACGAGTAGTAAATGAGTATTCCGACCGGGCTGGCGACCCAGGCCATTTTCAACGCCGTTTGGCCGACGCGCAGCAGACTTTGAACAGGCTCTAAGCCATAAAAAACCCCAGCCTAGGCTGGGGTTTCGCGTTGCAGGGCCACCCTTACAGCAGGGTGCGACCCTTGCCGGCGGCGATCCGCATGCGCAGGGCGTTGAGCTTGATGAAGCCCGCCGCGTCCGCCTGGTTGTAGGCACCGCCGTCTTCTTCGAAGGTGGCGATGTTGGCGTCGAACAGCGACTCGTCGGACTGGCGACCGACGACGATGACGTTGCCCTTGTACAGCTTCAGCCGCACCACGCCGTTCACGTTGGCCTGGGAGGCGTCGATCATCTGCTGCAGCATCAGCCGCTCGGGACTCCACCAGTAGCCGGTATAGATCAGGCTGGCGTACTTGGGCATCAGCTCGTCCTTGAGGTGGGCCACCTCGCGGTCGAGGGTGATGGACTCGATGGCGCGGTGGGCCTTGAGCATGATGGTGCCGCCGGGGGTCTCGTAGCAGCCACGGGACTTCATGCCCACATAGCGGTTCTCGACGATGTCCAGACGACCGATGCCGTTCTCGCCGCCGATGCGGTTCAGTTCGGCCAGCACCGTGGCCGGGCTCAGCTCCTTGCCATCGATGGCGACGATGTCACCGTTGCGGTAGGTCAACTCGATGTAGGTCGGGGTGTCAGGTGCGGCTTCCGGGGACTTGGTCCAGCGCCACATGTCTTCTTCGTGCTCGGTCCAGGTGTCTTCCAGCACGCCACCCTCGTAGGAGATGTGCAGCAGGTTGGCGTCCATGGAGTACGGCGACTTCTTCTTGCCGTGGCGCTCGATCGGGATCTGGTGCTTTTCGGCGTAGTCCATCAGCTTCTCGCGGGACAGCAGGTCCCACTCGCGCCAGGGGGCGATCACCTTGACGCCTGGCTTGAGCGCATAGGCACCCAGCTCGAAGCGCACCTGGTCGTTGCCCTTGCCGGTGGCGCCGTGGGAGATGGCGTCGGCACCGGTTTCGTTGGCGATCTCGATCAGGCGCTTGGCGATCAGCGGACGGGCGATGGAGGTACCCAGCAGGTACTCGCCTTCGTAGACGGTGTTGGCACGGAACATCGGGTAGACGAAGTCGCGGACGAACTCTTCGCGCAGGTCGTCGATGTAGATTTCCTTGACGCCCATGGCCTGGGCCTTGGCGCGTGCCGGTTCGACTTCCTCGCCCTGGCCGAGGTCAGCGGTGAAGGTCACCACTTCGCAGTTATAGGTATCCTGCAGCCACTTGAGGATCACCGAGGTGTCCAGGCCGCCGGAATACGCCAGGACTACCTTCTTCACATCCGCCATGCCGTTCGCTCCCGTGTGTTGCGTTGAGTCGGAAAGCGACAAGTCTACTGGTCGCCTCGCCGCTTTTACAGGGGCGCGACGCACTCTGATGTCTGGGCGACATCCGGTCAGATGGATCAGCCCTTGGGTTTGGCGGGCGGTGCCGGGGTAGGCGCCGGCGGTTCGGCCGGATTGGCGGCGGTGCTGGTGGTTGGCGCGGCCGCTGGTTCGCTGCTTGCCGGCGCCCGCGAGAACACCAGGGTCACCCGGCGATTGAGCGAGCGATTGGCCTTGCTGGTGTTGGGTGCCACGGGATACTGCTCGCCAAAGAAGCGCAGCTCGATCTGCTCGGCGGCGAAACCCTTGCTCTTGAGGTACTCCATCACGGCGATGGCGCGCAGGCGGGATTCCTGGCGATTGTCCAACCGGGTGCCCTGGTTGTCGCTGTAGCCGGAGACGATGACGTGATTGACCGTCGGATCGGCCTTCAGGTACTCGTCGATGAGATCGAGCTTGGCCTTGGCGAGGTCGTCCAGGGTATCGCCGCCGCCTGGGAAGCCGACCTGGGAATGACGGATCTGCTCGAAGTTGACCGCCAGCAGCTTCTGGGTACAGGCCTGGAATTGCTGGTAGGCCGGCTCGAAGCGCACCGGCAGCAGCCGGACCTCGACCCGGTCGTCCAGGGCACCTGCCCTGCTCACCTGGGGCATACGCCCTTCCATCAGACCCGCCAGCAGGCGCTGCGCCTGCTGTGCGCTGGTGGCCAGCGCCTGTTCGCCCTCCACCACCTTGACCGAGCCGAGGCTGATGTCGCCGAGCCCCGGCTTCCAGGGCACTGCGGCCGCCTTGAGGTGGGCACTGCCCGCCGGCAGCCACTGGCCATTGGGCCGCAGCTCGAACACCGTGGCTTCGCCCGCGCGGCGCAGAAAGCCACCACTGCCGAAGCGCGGGATGGGCTGCAGCAGGCGACAGGCGAAGATGTCGCCCTCCACTTTCCATTCCACGCTCTCGAGCCGGCTCTGGAAGGTCATCCCCCAGGCCGGCACGGCGAGCAGCAGATAGGAAAGGAAGAGGTAACGCGGGCGCACGTCGGGCTCCGGAAAGAAAAAGTACCTGGGCTTCTTATCGGTCGAGGGCGCGGAAAACTTGAGCGCGGTCCCGCCGCACGGGTGCCGGCTACCCCCTTTTCCGGTAGCATTTCCCCACTTTCCCGCAGCCTGGAATCCCGCATGACCGACCGGATCACCCTTGCCCGTCCCGATGACTGGCACATTCACCTGCGCGACGGCGCCGCCCTGCCGCAGACCGTCGCCGACGCCGCCCGGGAATTCGGTCGCGCCATCGTCATGCCCAACCTGGTGCCACCGGTGCGCAACGCCGAACAGGCCGCCGCCTACCGCGAGCGCATCCTGGCCGCGCGTCCGGCCGGCAGTCGCTTCGAGCCGCTGATGGTGCTCTACCTCACCGACCGCACCAGCCCGGACGACGTACGCAGCGCCAAGGCCAGCGGCTTCGTGCACGCCGCCAAGCTCTATCCGGCCGGTGCCACCACCAACTCCGATTCCGGGGTCACCTCGCTGGACAACCTCTTCCCCACCCTGGAAGCCATGGCCGAGATCGGCCTGCCGCTGCTGGTGCATGGCGAGGTCACCCATGCCGAGGTGGATGTCTTCGACCGCGAGAAGCGATTCATCGACGAGCACCTGGTGCGTATCGTCCAGCGCTTCCCGACGCTGAGGGTGGTGTTCGAGCACATCACCACCGGTGATGCCGCTGCCTTCGTGCGCGAGGCCCCGGCCAACGTCGGTGCCACCATCACGGTCCACCACCTGCTGTACAACCGCAACCACATGCTGGTGGGCGGGATCCGGCCGCACTTCTATTGCCTGCCGATCCTCAAGCGCAACACCCACCAGAGCGCCCTGCTGGACGCCGCCACCAGCGGCAATCCCAAGTTCTTCCTCGGCACCGACTCGGCGCCCCATGCCCGTCACGCCAAGGAAGCGGCCTGTGGCTGCGCCGGCTGCTACACCGCCTATGGCGCCCTGGAACTCTATGCCGAGGCCTTCGAGAGCCGCAACGCCCTCGACCGCCTGGAAGGCTTCGCCAGCCATTTCGGTGCCGACTTCTACGGCCTGCCGCGCAATACCGAGACCGTCACCCTGGTGCGCGAGGACTGGCAGGCGCCGGCCTCCCTGCCGTTCGGCGACCATGAGGTGATTCCGCTGCGCGCGGGTGAAACGTTGCGCTGGCGGCTGGAGGTGGGCGTATGAGCATGGACGAGACCTTCAGCGACGAACTGGATGCCAGCCAGCCGATGTCCGACTCGCGCATCCCCATGGCGCGCCGCTTTCGCGGCTATCTGCCGGTGGTGGTGGACGTCGAGACCGGTGGCTTCAACGCCGCCACCGATGCCCTGCTGGAAATCGCCGCCACTACCGTGGCCATGGACGAGGAAGGGGTGCTCTATCCGGATCACACCTACTTCTTCCGTGTCGAACCCTTTGTCGGCGCCAACATCGAACCGGCGGCGCTGGAATTCACCGGCATCAAGCTCGACCATCCGCTACGCATGGCGGTGGGCGAAGAGCAGGCGCTGAGCGAGATCTTCAAGGGCGTGCGCAAGTCGCTCAAGGCCAGTGGCTGCAAGAGAGCCATCCTGGTCGGCCACAACAGCAGCTTCGACCTGGGCTTTCTCAATGCCGCGGTCTTGCGTTGTGGCCTGAAGCGCAATCCCTTCCACCCCTTCTCCAGCTTCGATACCGCTACCCTCGCCGGCCTGGCCTATGGTCAGACGGTATTGGCCAAGGCCTGTCAGGCGGCCGGTATCGAATTCGATAATCGCGAAGCCCACTCGGCCCGTTACGACACCGAGAAGACCGCCGAGCTGTTCTGCGGCATCGTCAATCGCTGGCGGGAGATGGGCGGCTGGGTCGACCTGGACTGATCGGACAACCGCCTGTCGCCCAGGACGCCTTTGATGAGATTTTGCCGCCTACAACTTTGACAATCATTCTCATTGTCATTAGCTTTGGCGGCACCTCCACTCATACAGCAGGCGATCCATGTACGTGTGTCTTTGCCGTGGCGTGACCGACAAGCATATTCGCGAAGCCATCTATGAAGGCTGCTGCAGTTATCGGGAAGTCCGGGAAAGCACGGGTTGCGCCACCCAGTGCGGCAAGTGCGCTTGCCTCGCCAAGCAGGTGGTCAAGGAAACCCTCGGTGAGCTACATGGTGCCCAGCAGCTCGCCTACGCTCTGGACGTCCCGCGCGTCTGAGCAACATCCCTGCAAAAAAAAGCCGGACCTTGCGTCCGGCTTTTTTATTGTCTAATCAAACGCTTACGGAAAGGATGGAAAAGCTTTCGATTACCGTTCGATTTTCGTCGATTTTTCAACAACTTAAGCTTTTGACAAAGGGCCCTTCCACGCTCAGACTGCCGGCAATCCCACCCGATTTGCAGGTCCGGCCATGAAAGGCGATATCACCGTCATCCAGCACTTGAACAAGATCCTTGGCAACGAACTGGTGGCCATCAACCAGTATTTCCTGCACTCGCGGATGTACAACGACTGGGGTATCCGCAAACTCGGCCATCACGAGTACAAGGAATCCATCGACGAGATGAAGCACGCCGATCGCTTGATCGAGCGCATCCTGTTCCTGGAAGGCCTGCCCAATCTGCAGGACCTGGGCAAGCTGATGATCGGCGAGAACACCCAGGAAATGATCCAGTGCGACCTGCGCCTGGAAATCAGCGCCGTGGCTGACCTGCGTGAAGCCATCACCTATTGCGAAAGCGTGCGGGACTACGTGAGCCGCGACATGCTCAAGAGCATCCTCGAGTCCGAGGAAGAGCACATCGACTGGCTGGAAACCCAGCTGAGTCTGATCGCCAGCGTCGGGATCGAGAATTACATCCAGTCGCAGATGCACGACGACGATTGATCGGGCAAACGCCCATAAAAAAAGCCCGCACGCTGCGGGCTTTTTCATGGGCCAAAGACTCAGGCGTCCTTGGTTTCCACGGCTTGCTTGATCAGGGTCTGCAGCTCGCCCTTCTCGTACAGCTCGGCCAGGATGTCGCTGCCGCCGACCAGCTCGCCGCCCACCCACAGCTGGGGAAAGGTCGGCCAGTTGGCGTACTTGGGCAGATTGGCGCGGATTTCCGGATTCTGCAGGATGTCGACATAGGCGAATTTCTCGCCACAGGCCATCAGCACCTGAGCGGCACGGGAAGAGAAGCCGCACTGAGGCGCGTTCGGCGAACCCTTCATGTAGAGCAGCACGGGATTGTTGGCAATCTGGTCTTTGATGGTATCGATGATTTCCACGATGCACCTCGCTAATACGGTGGGACGATTGTAACGGAAAGGCCGGTGGAACGCCGGGATTTCCGCGACGCCCAGCCCGTGACAGGCGCGGCTCGACCTGGCAATCGACCACGTTCCGACCCGGCCGTTCGCCACCGCCATGACCATTCGGAGCGGCGCCAGGCAAAACTTTGGCACCGGAGCCGTGGTCAGGTTAAGGGTAGGCGCCGCTCGGTGCGCCTGATCCAAGACCCAGGAGAATTCCATGAGCCTGTTCAGCAAGATCCTCTCGAAGCTCGGCATTGGTGAAGCCCATGCGGATACCCCCGCCGCTGCGCCCACCACCGGCGCGACCGATACCGCCGCACCCGCCGGCAGCCCGGCCGCCCCGACCGGCGCCACCCCCATGAGCCAGGTGGACGTCGCCGCCAAGCTTGACGGTCTGGCCGCCCAGAAAGGCGAACCGCTCAACTGGAAGACCTCCATCGTCGACCTGCTCAAGCTGCTCGACTTGGACAGCAGCCTGACCGCCCGCCAGGAACTGGCCAAGGAACTGAACTGCCCCGCCGACAAGATGGGCGACTCCGCCCAGATGAACATGTGGCTGCACAAGGCTGTTCTGCAGAAGCTGGCCGACAACGGCGGCAACGTCCCCGCCGACCTGCTGTAAGGCGCCTCCCCTACGCTACCCCGTCCCAGGCTAGCAGCCCGAAACGAAGGGCCTAGGCTGGGATGGTGGTAAAATGCGACATGAACTTATACCATTTCGCCTTTGGTCTTTCCGCCGTTTGAAACGGCATGCTCTCAGGTTCGCCGCGCCTTCCACGGACGGCCGTTACCGGGACGGGACGCTAGGGTAACGAAATGACGGTTCGCCACTTTCTTTCTTTCATGGACTGTTCCCCCGAGGAACTCCGGCAACTCATCGCACGCGGCATCGAACTCAAGGCCCTGCGCAACCGGGGCGTGCTGCATGAGCCCCTGCGCAATCGCGTCCTGGGCATGATCTTCGAGAAGGCCTCGACCCGCACCCGCCTCTCCTTCGAGGCCGGTATGATCCAGCTCGGCGGCCAGGCGATCTTCCTCTCCTCCCGGGATACCCAGCTCGGCCGCGGCGAACCCGTTCCGGACAGCGCCCGCGTCATGTCGAGCATGCTCGACGGCGTGATGATCCGCACCTACGCCCACGAGATGCTGACCACCTTCGCCGCCCATTCCCAGGTGCCGGTGATCAATGGTCTATCGGATGACCTGCACCCCTGCCAGCTGCTGGCCGACATGCAGACCTTCTTCGAACACCGGGGCGATATCCGTGGCAAGACCGTGGCCTGGATCGGCGACGGCAACAACATGTGCAACAGCTATATCGAGGCGGCCGAACAACTCGACTTCAATCTGCGCATCGCCTGCCCGGAAGGCTACGAGCCCAACCCGCGCTTTCTCGAGCGTGCCGGCGAGCGCGTCCGGGTGACCCGGGATCCGCGCGAGGCCGTGGCTCAGGCGCACCTGGTCAGCACCGACGTCTGGACCTCCATGGGCCAGGAAGAGGAAACCCGTCTGCGCCTGGCGGCCTTCAAGCCCTACCAGGTCACCGCCGAGTTACTCGATGGCGCCGCCCCCAAGGTGCTGTTCATGCACTGCCTACCGGCTCACCGCGGTGAGGAAATCAGCCATACCCTGCTGGACGATCCGCGCGCCGTGGTCTGGGACGAAGCCGAAAATCGCCTCCACGCCCAGAAGGCGCTGCTCGAATTCCTCATCAAGCCGCCGCTACACGCCTGATCCTGGCGTAGGCCTCGGTTGCGCCAGGCAGCCGAGGCCTTTGGCTCACAGCAACAGCTGCCCGCGCATGACCGTTACCGCCCGCCCGGCGATACTGACCCGATCGCCTTCTAACCGACACCTGAGTTGCCCACCGCGAGCGGAGAGTTGCTGGGCGGTGAGCATCCGCTTGGCCAGTCGCCGCGACCAGTAGGGAATCAGGCTGCAATGCGCCGAGCCGGTGACGGGATCCTCGTCCACGCCCACTGCCGGGGCGAAGAAGCGCGAGACGAAGTCGACCTCCTGTCCCCGCGCGGTCACGATGACGCCCTGCCAGGGTAGCCGGGCGATGGCAGCCAGATCCGGCTTGCAGTCACGCACCGCCTGTTCCGACTCCAGCAGCACCAGCAGCTTGTCCGCCGCCAGGGCATCCACCGGCGAGACCTGCAGGGCTCGCTCCAGTTCGGGCGTCACCCCCAGCTCCGTGGGCACCAACGCCGGAAAATCCAGCGCCAGCAGGCCATCGCCCTCGCGAAACACCCGCAGCACGCCCGACTGGCAGATGAACTCCAGTCGATCTCCAGGCTCTCCATAGGCTTCAAACAGCACATGGGCGGCTGCCAGAGTGGCATGACCGCATAATGGCACCTCGGTCCGCGGGGTGAACCAGCGAATCCGCCAGGTCTCGCCCTCGCGCACCACGAAGGCGGTTTCCGAAAGATTGTGCTCGGTGGCGATTCGCTGCAGCAGCTCGTCGGCCGGCCAGCTATCCAGGCGGTAGACGGCAGCAGGATTGCCGCGAAAGGCCTGATCGGTGAAGGCATCGACCTGATGAAATTCTAGGGACATGCACGCTACCTGAGCAGAAGAAGAGAAACAGCAAGCGTCAACGTCGCGCGGGCACCCGGCCTCTGATGATCCCTGTAGCGACGGCTACAGCCTAAGACCGGCCGATGGACAGATTGTCTTCATGAGTCCTATGACCAAAATAGCAGGCGGCGTCGCATCGGCAATGAATTGTCGAACGTCGTCACTGTTTTTGCGCTCAGGAGCTTTGACAGTTTTCATATTTGAAATTAGATTTTCGGTTGCGAACAAATGGCCCATCGGCCACCTATAAATACAACAACCACGAGGCTCCCCCATGAGTACTCTTCTCGCTCCAACACTACGCGGTCAATGCATCGCCGAATTCCTCGGCACCGCCCTGCTCATCTTTTTCGGTACCGGCTGCGTGGCGGCCGCGAAGGTCGGCGGCGCTACCCTCGGCCTGTGGGAGATCAGTATCATCTGGGGCGTCGGCGTGAGCATGGCGGTCTACCTGTCCGCCGGTGTCTCCGGCGCGCATCTCAGCCCGGCCGTCACCATCGCCCTCTGGCTGTTCGGTGGCTTCGAAAGACGCAAGGTCCCGGCCTACATCCTGGCCCAGGTCGCCGGTGCCTTCTGTGGCGCGGCGCTGGTCTACGGCCTCTACAGCAGCCTGTTTTTCGATTATGAACAGGCCCACAACATGGTCCGCGGCAGCCAGGCGAGCCTGGAACTGGCCGGCGTCTTCTCCACCTATCCCCATCCTTCCCTGTCGATCGGTCAGGCCTTCCTGGTGGAAGCCGTCATCACCGCCATCCTGCTGGCCATGATCATGGCCCTCACCGACGACGGCAACGGCCTGCCCCGTGGCCCGCTCGCCCCCCTGCTGATCGGCCTGCTGATCGCCGTGATCGGTGGTTCCATGGGTCCGCTGACCGGCTTCGCCATGAACCCGGCCCGGGATTTCGGACCCAAGCTGATGGCCTTCTTCGCCGGGTGGGGTGAAATCGCTTTTACCGGTGGCCGCGACATCCCCTACTTCCTGGTGCCGATCTTCGGCCCCATCGTCGGTGCCTGCCTGGGCGCCGCCGGTTACAAGGCGCTGATCTGCCGCCACCTGCCCGGCCTGGCTTCCGGTGCCTGCGACGTCCCGGCCAAGGCCGAGGACAGCGCTCGCACCGAAGTGAACTCCGCTTCCAAAGCGTCCTGATCGCCGCGAATCACAATAAGGAATACGACCATGACCGACCAGAACAAGCAGTACATCGTCGCGCTCGACCAGGGCACCACCAGCTCCCGCGCCATCGTGCTGGACCGCAATGCCAACGTGGTGACCATCGCCCAGCGCGAATTCGCGCAGATCTATCCCCAGGCCGGCTGGGTCGAGCACGACCCCATGGAGATCTGGGCCACCCAGAGCGCGGTGTTCGTCGAGGCCCTGGCCCAGGCCAGCATCAGCACCGAGCAGATCGCCGCCATCGGCATCACCAACCAGCGTGAAACCGCCATCGTCTGGGACAAGCTCACCGGTCGTCCCATCTACAACGCCATCGTCTGGCAGAGCCGCCAGAGCACCGCGATCTGCGACCAGCTCAAGCGCGACGGCATGGAAGACCATATCCGCAAGACCACCGGCCTGGTGATCGATCCCTATTTCTCCGGCACCAAGATCAAGTGGATCCTCGATCATGTCGAAGGCAGCCGTGAACGCGCCCGCCGCGGCGAGCTGCTGTTCGGCACCGTGGACACCTGGCTGATCTGGAAGATGACCCAGGGCCAGGCCCACGTCACCGACTACACCAACGCCTCCCGCACCCTGCTGTTCGATATCCACAAGCGTGAGTGGGATGCCACCATGCTCGAGGTGCTCGACATCCCGCGCGAGATGCTGCCGGAAGTGAAGTCCTCCTCCGAGGTCTATGGCCAGGCGCACCTGGGCAGCGGCCAGACCACCGGCATCCCCATCGCCGGTATCGCCGGCGACCAGCAGGCGGCGCTGTTCGGCCAGATGTGCGTGGAGCCCGGCCAGGCCAAGAACACCTATGGCACCGGTTGCTTCCTGCTGATGAACACCGGCGAGAAGGCGGTGCAGTCCCAGCACGGCCTGCTGACCACCATCGCCTGCGGTCCTCGCGGCGAGGTCAACTATGCCTTGGAAGGCGCCATCTTCAACGGCGGCTCCACCGTCCAGTGGCTGCGTGACGAGCTCAAGGTGATCAACGATTCCCTGGACTCCGAGTACTTCGCCACCAAGGTGACCGACAGCAACGGCGTCTACCTGGTCCCGGCCTTCACCGGTCTGGGCGCGCCCTACTGGGATCCCTATGCCCGCGGCGCGCTGTTCGGCCTGACCCGGGGCGTGAAAGTGGACCACATCATCCGCGCCACTCTGGAATCCATTGCCTTCCAGACCCGCGACGTGCTGGACGCCATGCAGCAGGATGCCGGCGAAGCCTTGAAGTCCCTGCGCGTGGACGGCGGCGCCACCGCCAACAACTTCCTCATGCAGTTCCAGTCGGATGTGCTCGGCACCCGGGTCGAGCGACCGGAAATGAAGGAGACCACGGCCCTGGGCGCGGCCTACCTCGCGGGTCTCGCCACCGGCTTCTGGAGCAGCCTGGACGAGTTGCGCAGCAAGAGCACCATCGAACGGGTCTTCGAACCGGCTTGCGATCCGAGCAAGAGAGACACCCTGTACAAGGGTTGGAAGAAGGCCGTCGAGCGTACCCGCGGCTGGGCGCTGGACTGAGTCGAATCCGACCGGGAAGCGGCCGGTACTTGCCGGGGCCGCTTCCCGCAAGGCTCCCCCACGAGGCCGGCGTCTTCCGACGCCGGTCTTGCTTTGCGCGACAAGCGCTTTCCACCTTGAAAGAGCTACGGCATCCTCTGTGAATTTACTCGATCACCTCAAGGAAGCCGTAATGAGCCTGGCGCCTCGCCAACAGCAGATTCTCGAACTGGTCCGTGAGCGCGGCTACGTCAGCATCGAAGAGCTGGCCCAGCATTTCTCCGTCACCCCCCAGACGATCCGCCGCGACATCAACCAGCTCGCCGAAGCCGGGCTGCTCCGGCGCTACCACGGGGGTGCCGCCCACGACTCCAGCGTGGAAAACACCGAATACAGCATGAGGGCCGGGCAGATGCGCGAGGAAAAGCGCCTGATCGCCGAAGCCGTGGCCGCTGCCGTGCCCGACCATGCCTCGCTGTTCATCAACATCGGCACCACCACCGAGGCCATCGCCCATGCCCTGCTCGGGCATCGCAGCCTCAAGGTCATCACCAACAACCTGCACGTGGCCAACATCCTCAGCGCCAAGGACGACTTCGACGTGCTGATCGCCAGCGGCAAGGTACGCAGCGACGGCGGCGTAGTGGGCCAGGCCACCGCCGACTTCATCAAGCAGTTCAAGGTCGACTACGCCCTGGTGGGCATCAGCGGTATCGACGAAGACGGCACCCTGCTGGATTTCGACTACCAGGAGGTCTGCGTCTCCCAGGCCATCATCCACAATGCCCGCCAGGTGTTTCTCGCCGCCGACTCCAGCAAGTTCGGCCGCAACGCCATGATCCGCCTGGGCAGCCTGGAGCAGATCGATCAGCTGTTCACCGAGCAGGAGCCCTCTCCGGCCTTCGCGCGCTGCCTGCGCGAATGGCAGGTCAAGGTCGAGGTAGCGCGCCCGCGCTGACCTCCAGGGGCGACGACCATTCGTCGCCTCCCCCCTCTCCATATTCGTTTTTTTTCGTTTTAGCGGTCTGAAGACACAGACCTGGCTAGAACCTGAGTTTTTGCTGGGCTATTATGTTCGAAACCGAATAATTATGTTCGTTTCACAGGAGGCACCATGGCCCAGGCACCCACTGCAACTCCCCGGACCTACGATCTCGCCGTCATCGGCGGTGGCATCAATGGCGTCGGCATCGCCGCCGACGCCGCCGGTCGTGGCCTGTCGGTGTTCCTCTGTGAACGTGACGACTTGGCGAGCCACACCTCCTCTGCCAGCAGCAAGCTGATCCACGGCGGCCTGCGCTACCTGGAACACCATGAGTTCCGGCTAGTGCGCGAAGCCCTGGCCGAGCGCGAGGTACTGCTGGCGAAGGCGCCCCACATCGTCAAACCGATGCGCTTCGTCCTGCCCCATCGCCCGCACCTGCGTCCGGCCTGGATGATCCGTGCCGGTCTCTTCCTTTATGACCACCTCGGCAAGCGCGAAAAGCTGCCAGGTTCGCGCGGCCTGAAATTCGATGCCCAGGGGCCGCTCAAGGCCGAGATCAAGCGTGGCTTCGAGTATTCCGATTGCTGGGTGGACGATGCCCGTCTGGTGGTGCTCAACGCCATGCAGGCGCGGGACAAGGGTGCCGACATAGTGACCCGCACCCGTTGCGTCAGCGCCCGCCGCGTCGAGGGTCACTGGGAGGTTGAGGTCGAAGGTCCTCAGGGGCGCCAGCAGATCCGTGCCAAGGGCCTGGTCAATGCCGCCGGCCCCTGGGTCGCCAGCTTCATCCGTCAGGACCTGCAGCAGAAGTCGCCCTATGGCATCCGCCTGATCCAGGGCAGCCATGTCATCGTGCCCAAGCTGTACGAAGGCGAGCAGGCCTACATCATGCAGAACGAGGACCGTCGCATCGTCTTCGCCATTCCCTACCTGGGCCAATACACCATGGTCGGCACTACGGATCGCGAGTACCAGGGCGATCCGGCCAAGGTGGCCATCACTGACCAGGAAATCGACTATGTGCTGGGGGTGGCCAATGCCCACTTCCGCAAGCAGCTCAGTCGCGATGACGTCCTGCACACCTTCTCCGGTGTCCGCCCGCTGTGCGACGACGAGTCGGATAACCCCTCCGCCATCACCCGCGACTACACCCTGTCGCTGGCCGAAGAACAGGGCGCCCCGCTGCTGTCGGTGTTCGGTGGCAAGCTGACCACCTATCGCAAGCTGGCCGAGTCGGCTATGGCGCAGCTGCAGCCCTTCTTCCCCCTGCTGGGCAACAGCTGGACAGCCTCGGCACCGCTGCCCGGTGGCGAGCACATGACCACACCCCAGGCGCTGACCCGCGAGTTGCTGGACAAGGTCAGCGGCCTGACGCCGGCCCTGGCGCAGCGCTGGGCCACCACCTATGGCAGTCGGGTCTGGACCCTGCTGGGTGATTCGCGCTCGGTGGAGGAACTAGGAGCGGTAATCGGCGCTGATCTCCACGTGCGTGAAGTGGAATACCTGCAGCGCCACGAGTGGGTCACCCGTGCCGATGACGTGCTCTGGCGGCGGACCAAGCTGGGCCTGGTATTCACCGATACGGAGCGGGCCGCTCTGGAAAACCTCCTGGCGCATTCCGAACCCGCCCGGAGCGCCAAGGACAGCAACGCGGCCTGACGCCTGCTGTTCCTGAGCGGGCAATCCGCTCAGGAACAGTGGTGTTCACCCTTGCAATAGACACTGAAACAGCGCGCCAGGCACGTTGGAGCATAGGCAGCACCATGAAAAGTCTTCATGATGCACCTTTACCTCCAGCGCCGACGCCATGTTCGAACTTCGCCACCTGAAAACCCTGCATGCACTCCGCGAATCCTCCAGTCTGGTGGAGGCCGCAGAACGCTTGCATCTGACCCAGTCCGCCCTCTCCCATCAGTTCAAGGAACTAGAAGAACGGCTGGGGACCCCGCTATTCATTCGCAAGACCAAACCCATCCGCTTCACCAGCGCCGGCTTGCGCCTGCTGCAGACCGCAGACGCGGTGTTGCCGCATCTGCGCAGTGCCGAACGGGATCTGGCGCGCCTGGTGGGCGGGACGGCGGGCCGGCTGCACATGGCCATCGAATGCCACAGCTGCTTCCAATGGCTGATGCCGACCATCGACCAGTTTCGCGATTCCTGGCCGGAAGTGGAGCTGGACCTGGCCTCCGGATTCTCTTTCGCACCCTTGCCCGCGCTAGCGCGGGGCGATCTGGATCTGGTGGTCACCGCCGATCCGGTGGACCTCTCGGGGGTCACCTATGTGCCACTGTTCACCTACGAAGCCCTGCTGGCGGTGGCCAACCAGCATCCCCTGGCACAGCGGCCCTATATCGTGCCCGAGGACCTCGCCCAGGAGACCCAGATCACCTATCCGGTGGAGCGCGATCGACTGGATATCTTCACCCGTTTTCTCGATCCGGCCGATGTCGAACCGCTCTCGATTCGCACGGCGGAGATGACGGTGATGATGCTGCAACTGGTGGCGTCAGGCCGTGGCGTCTGCTGCCTGCCCAACTGGGCGATCCACGAGTACAGCTCGCGCGGCTACGTGACGGCGCGCCGGCTGGGGGAGAAAGGCCTCTATGCGACGCTCCATGCGGCGATTCGCGAAGACATGCTGGAAGCGCCCTTCATGCAGGATTTCCTGCTGACCGCCAAGGACACCTCCTTCGCCACCCTCGAAGGGGTCAGCAGCGCGCGCTGAGCCGGCGCGCTGCCCGTGGCGCTTACTTGCTGTTGCCACCCGGGAAGCCGGCGAACTTCTTGTTGAAGCTCGAGACGCGGCCTTCGACCTTCATCTGGCGCTGCTCGCCGGTGTAGATGGGGTGGGAAGCGCTGGATACGTCGAGGCTGATGTAGGGATAGGTCTCGCCTTCGTATTCCTGGGTGCGGTCGCTCTCAGCCGTGGAGCGAATCAGGAAGTAGGTGTCCGAGGTGGTGTCGTGGAACAGCACGGGACGGTAGTTGGGATGGATACCGGGTTTCATGAGACGTCTCCTGGTCTGGGGCGCCGAAGACGAGATGCCTCCCGTGCGCCGATTAAAGATACATTATAACATATAAAGATCACTTTTGCAGTCCCGCCTGTGACGGTGGCGGCAGCCATGACCCTTGCGATGGAACCATCCGCCGCGCCTGGGGCTCGTAACCTGAGGCCCTGACCGGCGGTACCCCACTCTCTTTGAGACCCGCTGTCGGTCGGTGCGTGCGTTCAGGCCCACGGCGCCAGACAGACGAGCTGTCCGCCCCTGCCCTTTGCGCCCGCACGGCGCCCTGCATTGGCTTCTCAAGGATCGCGAGAAGTCCACACGCATTGGATGCGCACGCCGGGTTCGGGATTGAACTCGTTGCGCCGCATCCCAAGGATTCAAGAGGCACAGCACCATGTGCGGCATCGCCGGAGAGCTTCGTTTCGATCAACAACCCGCAGCCATCAGCGTGGTGGAGCGCATCACCCACCGCCTCGAACAGCGCGGACCGGATGCCTGGGGCTTCCACAGCCAGGGACCGGTCGCCCTGGGCCACCGGCGGTTGAAGATCATGGATCTGGCGGAAGCCTCGGGCCAACCCATGATCGAGCCGGAACTGGGGTTGTCGATGGTGTTCAACGGCGCCATCTACAACTACCCGGAATTGCGCAGCGAGCTGGAAGCCAAGGGTTACCGCTTTTATTCCGGAGGTGACACCGAGATCCTGCTCAAGGCCTATCACGCCTGGGGCAAGGACATGCTGCCCAAGCTCAATGGCATGTTCGCCTTCGCCATCTGGGAGCGTGACAGCGGCCGGCTGTTCATCGCCCGGGATCGTCTGGGGATCAAGCCGCTGTATCTGTCGTTCACTGACAAACGCCTGAGATTCGCCTCCAGCCTGCCCGCCCTGTTGGAAGCCGGTGACATCGACACCCGCATCGATCCGGTCGCGCTCAACCACTACCTGAACTTCCACGCCGTGGTGCCGGCACCGCGCACCATCCTGCAGGGCGTGCAGAAGCTGCCGCCGGCGACCTGGATGACCGTGGATGCGTCTGGCCACCAGCATCAGGAGACCTGGTGGAACCTGGACTACGGTCCCCGTGAAGACGAGCGCCGCTACACCCTGGATGACTGGGCCGAGCGGGTCCTGCACGGCCTCAAGGATGCCGTCGCAATCCGCCAGCGCGCCGCGCGCGAGGTGGGCGTATTGCTGTCGGGTGGCGTGGATTCCAGCCTACTGGTGGGCCTGCTGCACGATTCGGGGGTCAAGGACCTGCTGACCTTCTCCATCGGCTTCGAGGATGCCGGCGGCGAGCGCGGCGACGAATTCCAGTATTCCGATCTGATCGCCAATCACTACGGTACCCGTCACCATCAACTGCGCATCGCCGAGGACGAGATCATCCAGCAGCTGCCGCGCGCCTTCTCGGCCATGAGCGAGCCGATGGTGAGCCACGACTGCATCGCCTTCTATCTGCTGTCGCGCGAGGTCTCCAAGCACTGCAAGGTCGTACAGAGCGGCCAGGGCGCGGACGAACTCTTCGCCGGCTACCACTGGTATCCCCAGGTGCATGGCGCCGCCGATCCCTTCGCGGCCTATCGCGCCGCCTTCTTCGACCGCGACTATGCCCAGTACGCCGCCACGGTGCAGGCGGGCATGCGCCTGGAGGAAGACGCCGCCGAGGCCTTCGTCCGTCAGCACTTCGCCAAGCCGGGCGCCAGCGCCGGGGTCGACAAGGCCTTGCGCCTGGACAGCACCGTGATGCTGGTGGACGACCCGGTCAAGCGGGTCGACAACATGACCATGGCCTGGGGCCTAGAAGCCCGGGTGCCCTTCCTCGATTATCGCCTGGCCGAACTCTCGGCGCGCATTCCCGCCGAATTCAAGCTGGGCGACGGCGGCAAGCAGGTGCTCAAGGCCGCTGCGCGCAAAGTCATTCCCCAAGAGGTGATCGACCGGCCCAAGGGCTATTTCCCGGTGCCGGGCCTCAAGCACCTGGAAGGCAACACCCTCAGCTGGGTACGCGAGCTGCTGCTGGATCCCAGCCAGGATCGCGGTCTGTTCGACACCGCCGAGATCGATCGCCTGCTGACCAATCCGGCCGACCGCATCACCCCTCTGCGTGGCTCCAAGCTCTGGCAACTCGCCGCGCTCAACCTCTGGCTGAGCGAACACGGACTGTGAGGGTGCACGACGCATGAAAGCGACCAGCTACAACCAGCGCCTCCAGCGTGCCCAGACGCCCTCCTACGAACGGCTGCAGGCGCGCCTGGCGGAAGGCGATCATCCGACCTCTCAACCGCTCTGCCTGCATTGCGGCTGGGGACGGCTGCTCGTCGGCCATACCTATCCCGACCCCGCCAGCCTGGCCAAGGAATTGCTCACCGAAACGCCCGGCGAGCGCGACATCGCGCTCTACGTAGCCGCGCCGCACCAGGTGCTGGCCCAGGCACCCCAGCAGCTGTTCCTCGACCCCAGCGATACCCTGCGGATCTGGTTCAGCGACTATCGTCCGGCCCGCCGGATCTATCGCGGCTTTCGGATCCGCCGCGCCTGCTCCGCGCAGGACTGGAGCGAGATCAACCGACTCTATCAGCAGCGGCACATGCTGCCCGTCGATACCGAGCGGCTGACGCCCCGGCACAGGGGCGGCCCGGTCTACTGGCTGGCGGAAGACGACGACAGCGGCGCCATCATCGGCTCGGTGATGGGCCTCAATCACGTCAAGGCCTTCCAGGATCCTGATGGTGGCTCCTCGCTGTGGTGCCTGGCGGTATCACCCGAGTGCAGCCGACCCGGCGTCGGCGAGGCGCTGGTTCGCCACCTGATCGAGCACTATGCCAGCCGCGGCCTGGCCTACCTGGACCTGTCGGTGCTGCATGACAACCTGCAGGCCAAGCGACTCTACGACAAGCTGGGTTTCCGTCAGCTGCAGACCTTCGCCATCAAATGCAAGAACGGCATCAATCAGACGCTTTTCCTCGGCCCCGGCCCTGCTGCCGAACTGAATCCCTATGCACGGATCATTGTCGACGAAGCCCTGCGGCGTGGCATCGAGGTGCAGGTGGACGATGCCGAAGGGGGTCTTTTCACCCTGATCCAGGGCAACAGGCGCATCCGTTGCCGCGAATCCCTCACCGATCTCACCTCCGCCGTGACCATGACCCTCTGCGCCGACAAGGTGCTGACCAGCCGTACCCTGGCCCGGGCCGGGTTGAAGGTCCCTGAACAGCAACTGGCGGGCAGCGGCGAAGACAACGCCGCCTTCCTGGAGAAGCATGGCGCTCTGGTGGTCAAGCCGGTCAATGGCGAACAGGGCAAGGGCGTGGCCGTGGATATCCGCGACGCCGAACACCTCGCCACCGCCATCCAGGCGGCGCAGCGTTATGACGATCGCGTGCTGCTGGAAAGCTTTCACCAGGGCCTCGACCTGCGGATAGTGGTCATTGGCCACGAGGTGGTGGCTGCGGCCATCCGCCGGCCGGCGGAAATCGTCGGCGACGGTCAGCACAGCGTCCGGGACCTGATCGAAGCCCAGAGTCGCCGTCGCCAGGCCGCCACCGGCGGCGAGTCGCGCATCCCGGTGGACGAGGAAACCGAACGCGCCATCCGCGGTGCCGGCTACGAGTGGGACAGCGTGCTTCCCACCGGCACCCACCTGGCCGTGCGCAAGACCGCCAACCTGCACACCGGCGGCATCCTGGAAGACGTCACCGACAGCCTCCATCCGGTGCTGGCCGACGCTGCCATCCAGGCGGCCCGGGCACTGGACATCCCCGTCACCGGCATGGACCTGCTGGTCCCGGCTGCCGACTCGCCCGACTACGTCATCATCGAAGCCAATGAGCGGCCGGGCTTGGCCAATCACGAGCCCCGCCCCACCGCCGAACGCTTCATCGACCTGCTGTTCCCGCTCTCCCGGGAGGTTCCGCTATGAATCGCTTGCCCGAGCCCGATCTGGATTACCTGCGCAAGGTCCTGCTGGACATGCTGGCCATCCCCAGCCCCACGGGCTTCACCGACACCATCGTCATGTACGTCGCCGAACGGCTCAACGAACTCGACATCCCCTTCGAACTGACCCGCCGCGGCACCATCCGCGCCACCATCAAGGGCCACAAGGAGAGTCCCGACCGGGCCGTCTCCGCGCACCTGGACACCATTGGCGCCATCGTCCGCGAGATCAAGGACAATGGCCGCCTGGGCCTGGCGGCGGTCGGCCACTGGTCGAGTCGCTTCGCCGAAGGCAGCCGGGTCAGCCTGTTCACCGATGACGGCACCCTGAGAGGCAGTGTGCTGCCGCTGCTGGCCTCGGGTCACGCCTTCAACACCGAGATCGACAAGATGCCGGTGACCTGGGACCACATCGAATTGCGCCTGGACGCCGTGACCAAGAGTCGCCACGAGACCGAGCAACTGGGCGTGCAGGTCGGCGACTTCGTCGCCTTCGATCCGCTGCCGGAATTCACCGACAGCGGCTACATCAGCTCGCGCCACCTGGACGACAAGGCGGGCGTGGCTGCCCTGCTCACCGCCTTGAAGATGCTCAAGGAAACCGGCCAGACGCCACCCATCGACTGCCATCCGCTGTTCACCATCACCGAGGAGGTGGGTTCGGGGGCTGCCGGTGCCCTTCCCTGGGACGTCAGCGAATTCGTCGGCATCGACATCGCCCCGGTCGCGCCCGGCCAGCGCTCCGACGAGCACCGCGTCAGCGTCGCCATGCAGGATTCCGCCGGCCCCTACGACTATCACCTGTCACGGCACCTGCTGCGCCTGGCGCAACGCAACGACATCCCGGTGCGCCGCGACTTGTTCCGCTACTACTACAGCGACGCCCACTCGGCGATCAGTTCCGGCCAGGACGTGCGGGTCGCCCTGCTGGCCTTCGGTTGCGATGCCACCCATGGCTACGAGCGCACCCATATCGTCAGCCTGGCGGCGCTCAGCCAGCTGCTGACCGGCTACATGCTCAGCCCGCCGGTGTTCGACAGCGATGCGCAACCGGCCGACAGCTCGCTGGATCGCTTCGGTCACCAGTTGCTGCCGGAAGACACCCAGATGGACAACCAGACGCACCTGCCGCCGCTGGAGGAGGTCGTCGGCGACGGCAGCAAATAGCGTTCGAACCAAGCGCCTGGGGTATCCTGGGCGCCTTTTTTCAGGCACCTCTCCATGATCATCCCCCACAACCAGCTCGCTGCCGCCACCCTCGACAACCTGCTGGAAGACTTCGTTACCCGCGACGGCACCGACAACGGTGACGAGACACCCCTGGCGACCCGTACCCAGCGCGCCCGACGCGCCCTGGAAACCGGCGAAGCCGTCATCCTCTTCGATCCGGACAGCGCGCTGTGCCAACTGGTGCTGCGCCGCGACGTGCCGCCCGAGTTGCTCGACGACTAGCGCGTCTCGCGCCTGTCAGGTACTGCCGCGCGGCGCCAACAGGATCACCAGCGCCCCGGCCACGCACAGCAGACCGCCCGCCAGATCCGTCCAAGTCGGCCGGGTGCGCTCGACCAGCGCCAGCCAGCCCAGCGAGGCCACCACATAGATGCCGCCATAGGCGGCGTAGGCGCGCCCGGCGTAGGCCGCCTCGATACGGGTCAGCAACAGGGCGAAGAGCACCAGGCTGGCAAGCCCGGGCGCTATCCACCAGGGACTGCGATCCAGCCGGAGCCAGAGCCAAAAGGCATAGCAGCCGGCGATCTCGAACAGCGCCGCCAGTAGGAACCAGAGATAGTTCAGCATGGTGCCGCGCCGTCTTCCTGGCGATAGGGCAAGGCCTCGGCGGCCCGGCGCGCATAGGCCTGGACCCCCTCTCGTTCCTGGTCGAGAAACTCCGCCACAGCGGCTCTCAAACCCGGATGCACCAGGTAGTGCCAGGAATGGGTCAGGGTGGGCTCGAAGCCCCGAATCAGCTTGTGCTCACCCTGGGCGCCGGCATCGAAGCGCTGCAGCCCTTCGGCGATGGCGTACTCGATACCCTGGTAGAAACAGGTCTCGAAGTGCAGCTGGTCGAATTCCTGCAGGCAGCCCCAGTAACGGCCATAGAGGGTGTCATCGTCCTTAAGATAGAAGGCCATGGCCACCGGCCGGCTGCCCTGGCGCACCAGCACCACCCGAATCGCCTCGGGCAGCCGCTCGGCCAGCAGGCTGAAGAAGGCGCGGGTCAGGTAGGGATCCTGGCCGCGTACCTCGTAGGTATTGGCATAGCAGGCATAGACGAAGTCCCACTCCGCCTCGCTCAACTCATCGCCCTTACGCCACTCGAAACTCACCCCCAGGCCGGCGACCTGGTCGCGCTCCTTGCGCAGCTGCTTGCGCTTGCGCGAGGTCAGGGCGGCGAGGAAGTCGCCATAGTCGCGATAGCCGCGGTTATGCCAGTGGAACTGGCAACCGAGGCGGGCCAGCCAGCCATCGCGATCCTGCAGCACGGCATCGGCCTTGGGGTCGGTGAAGTTTACGTGCAGGCTGGAGAGCTCCAGACCGGCCAGGCTGCCCGTGGTGGCGTCGAGCAGGGTCGCGCAGGCGGCTGGCTCGCCCAGCAGACGCGCCCCCTGCACCGGCGAGAAGGGCACGGCGGCCAGCAGCTTGGGATAGTAGTCGATCCCGGCGCGCCGGCAGGCATCGGCCCAGGCCCAGTCGAAGACGTATTCGCCATAGGAGTGCGCCTTGAGATAGGCCGGCATCGCGGCCCGCAGTCGACCCTGTTCATCCTTGAGGATCTGGTGCGCGGGCTGCCAGCCGGTCCCCTGCCCCAGGCTGCCGCTGTCTTCCAGGGTAGAGAGGAATTCATGCCGCAGAAAGGGCTGGTCGTCCACCAGCAAACCGTTCCACTGCTCGGCAGACACCTGGGCCAGGCTGTAGAGATACTCGACGATCATCCCACTCCCCTTGCTTGGACTCGGCGTACAGGTCTAACACAATTCAATGCCCTGACGGGCACCTGGGAAAGACCCTGGTGAATGGCTTTCGTGCGGACAAAAAAAACCGCCGTGAGGCGGTTTCTTTCGAGTGTGGCGTCCCCTAGGGGACTCGAACCCCTGTTACCGCCGTGAAAGGGCGGTGTCCTAGGCCACTAGACGAAGGGGACGTTACCCTGGTGCGAC